>JAHBTD010000039.1 GCA_019638775.1 Fimbriimonadaceae bacterium
TTCCCGGATCGCGTTCCGCCGCTTCTGGATGTAGGCGTTTTTGACGGCCGTGTACAAATCCAGCGTGGCTTCCTCCACCCCCTGAAATTTTTCCAAATTCAACGAGCGGTCATTCAGGATTTCTTCGACCCGGCTACCAGTCTGTGCGATGGTAGACGTCGTCCGGTTATGATGGGCGACCAGCGAGGGAATGCCGTTCACCTCGATAAGGGGAAAGACCATCCAGTTGATGGGGTTCAGCGCGATATCGCCCACATACCCGAAAAAATCTCTGAGCGTGAATGGCGGAAGAAAAGGCAACACCAGGTAGGGCCCCGGCTTCACGCCGTAAAATCCCAGCGTCTGGCCGGTATCCTCTTCCGGCGTGTTGATATCCATGTACTTGGCCACATCGACCAGCCCGCCCAACCCGAAGGTGCTATTCAGCAAAAACCGGCCGACTTCGGTCCCGGCGCCGGAGAGTTTTCCCTGGGCAAGATTGTTGATGAGCCGCGAGGGAAAGCGGATGTTGTAGAAGAGATTGCTGATGCCGATTTGCACGGGATTCGGCACCACCTTGTTATATCCCTGCGCGACCGGCTTGAGCACCCACCGGTCCACCTGACGATTAAACTCGAATACCTTGGTGTTGAGCGGCTCCCAGGGGTCGTACTCCTCTCCTCCCGGCGGCTCGTCGCCATTCGCAAACGGATCGTAGAACGGGTCTTCGGCCGGCTCGAGATCCGGGGCCTTCTTCTCGGCCGGAACGGCCGCGTTGGCGATCAGCAGGACTTGTGGTGATGCCACGCGAGATAGGGCCCGCTCAGCCGATTCGGAGTGCGCGTTCGACTGCTTCTCCGATGCCACAAGCCGTTCTTCCGAACCGGTATTCACTGTCGGTCGTCCTGGCCAACCGGCACATCCCACCATCGACAACAGCGCCACCACAGACACCGCACTCACAAACCCCGTCATGCTCACGCCTGTCCGCTGCACCATGCCTCCTTGCACTTACACCAGACGCCGTTCCCCGCCGCACATGACCACCGCAGCAAGCGGTCGCACTCTACCAGAATGTTCCTGCACTCGCCAGACGAGGTGCCGTCTTCCGAACACCCGTAGCAGGGGACGCGCTCGCTCTACGTGATGCATCTTACCAAGCGATCCGCGCATGAATAGAAAAAACACACAAGCGGCAGCTCAGGGAGTGCTCCATCATCGACCGATCACGCCCGAAATAAATGCAAACAGTTTCGTAAAATAGGCCCGCCCTCCAGCTGACGGCACATCATTGTGATCGGCGCCCTGCACGACATACCACTCCTTCGGCGATTTTGCGGCAGCGTAGGCCCGTCGTCC
Source organism: Fimbriimonadaceae bacterium (assembly GCA_019638775.1). Lineage (NCBI taxonomy): Bacteria > Bacillati > Armatimonadota > Fimbriimonadia > Fimbriimonadales > Fimbriimonadaceae > Fimbriimonadaceae bacterium. Next base: position 1,339 of record JAHBTD010000039.1, read on the forward strand.
CAATTCAATCGGAATGATGTCATCACGATCGCCGTGCACAAACAACTTGGGCAAGGACAGATGGGGCAACCGATCTTCCAGCCGAAACGAAGCCCCCAGCAACCAATGGACCGGCAAGCCCAGGTAATGGTGGCGCGCCACTGCCTCAATCGAAGGAAAACAGGATTCCAACAAGAGTCCCATCGCCGGGCGTTGCGTTGCCAGTTCTCCGGCCACCGCCCCGCCCAACGAGCGACCGAAAATGACGAGGCGTTCCGGCCTAATTCGACGAACACGCGTGAGATAGTCATAGGCCCCGATCGCATCCTGATAGAGCCCATCTTCAGTCGGACGTCCCTGACTTTTCCCGTACCCGCGATAGTCGAAGAGAAACACGGACAGGCCGAGCCGATGCAAGGCACGCAGATTCTCCAGCCGGTGAGTCATATTGCCGGCATTGCCGTGGCACCAGAGCAAGACCGCAGAACCAGCCGACTGCTCCGCATACCAACCGAACAGTTTCGTGCCGTCGGCAGCCTGAAACCAGACATCCTCCAACGGCACACCGCCGACGGTGGACCAATCACGCTCTTCCCACGGATGCGGATGATAGACGAAAAATTGATCGAGCAGACTCATGAGAGTTCTACGCTCTAAAAAAACGCCTGCACGGTGAACAATACATCGTTGTCATGATCCCGATGGCTGTATTCCAGACGAAGCGCCCAATTCTGCGCGAGCGTATACCGCTGCCCCACCGACCAGCGCACATCGTCGGACGTCTCACCTAACGCATACCGTAAATAGCTGGCCGACGCGAGGAGCCGCCACCGCTCGGCAAGGTCGGCATAGAAACCTACCGACGCACCACCTCCGACCCGATGACGCTCCTCATAGGCGCGGCTGTAGTTCCCCTCCACCTCCGCAAAGGCAAAGAAGACTTCGCGCCGCAACAGATGCGTTTCGGCCGACGCGCCGATCCCGCCGTTGACACTCCAGTTACTGCAGAGCTCGCACCACCGGTGCTTGATGGTCTGCATGCCCAGATTCAATTTCCACGATGGCGCACGAAATAGGCCGTCGATAGGAGACAACGACAACACATTGATCACGGTCGCCCGCTCAACTCGCGTCTGCTCGGCCCGGTTGTAGTGGCGCAGGCTGAGGGAGCCCACTTCGATCTGGGCATCCGGCGTATACCCGGGTTCCGGATCGAGCAGATCATGATAGGCGGCCCGGACGGAGATCTCTTCGAACGTCTCATTATTACGCCAGCCTCCTCCCAGCGACGCGCGAGACGTGCGGTGTCCCACATCCGGCTGCCTGGCAAAGGGGAGAATCGACAGATCTTCCGAAGGAATACGGAGAAGACTCCGTGCGGTCAGAATCTGCCGATTGTGATCGCGGGCCGCTGCCGCCTGTGTCTCATCCCGCTCACCCGCATACCGCACATAGTCCGATGCCACATCTAAGACAAAGGCCTGGCGCGACAACGGCAAGCTCCGCACATCGTCAGACTGGGCGGATGCCGCATCGCGTACGACTCGCTTGACCAACTCATGTTCAGAAGCCGTGAGATGTTCCCGCTTGCGGCGAATGAGTGTGACCCTGGAGGGACGAAACGCGATATCGGTCACCAATCCCGGTTGAGCGGCGAGCAGGCGCACGGTATCCGCGGGGATGGTCCAAAAGCCGAAATGCTTGGTCAGGTGAAGGGAGGGGTCGGCATATTCCAGCAAAGACAAGAGATGGTAGGAACAATTTTCCTTGAAGAAAAAATAATCAAATGAGGCGTTCCCCAATTCCCACGCGTGCATCAGCAATCGTCGGATTTGCGACTCGCCAAAATTCAGCCGGTACTCCCAGATATCGCGATTCTCCATGTCCCGGTACTCCTGCACTTTGAGGTAGTAGGGAATGGTCGAAAAATACCCCCGATACCCACCGAAAATACCCCGCACGGGATAGGCCAGGCCTTCGTCCTTCGGGACATCGGCGGCGAAATTGATGGTGTAGGCGAGGATACGCGTCTGAGGCGTCTGCCCTTCCTGATCGATCCGGAGCAGCGTGTGGCCGAACATGGACGCCGGGTTATTCATGAAGGCCGATGGAAACACCAGCGTAATAGACCGAGCGTGAAACTCTTCAATCCATCGTTCGAAGCGCTCGCAAGGCATGGGCGGAAGCTGGCCTGGATCAAAACCAAGACGATCTTGGAGCCACGCATACCGCGCCACAAAGGCACATTGAGCCGGCTGCTTCGATCGACCGACCAACTCCGGTGAAAAGAATTGAGTCAGGGTGGCGTCGAGTTCGGCCTGAGGATCGGTCTTGCCTTTGGGAGAAAGAAAAAATCCGGGTTCGTCTTGTTCGCTCGTATAGCCGCCGAACAGATCCGCGCGATAGTGAAGCAACAAATGCCACTCACGCTCATCAGCCAGATGCGCGTCGTGAGCCCGCTGAAGCAGGTGCGAAAGATAGGGCGACGGTGGCTCCTCCGCCAGGGCAGGGATTGCCCAGAGACAGGCGGCCAACAGGATAGTTAGGAGTTGCACGATCGGGAGCAGAACAACACAGGGCCCCGGTCGATGACCGGAGCCCTGGTCGGATATGAATTAGCGGCTGACGACTTGGGCGAGGACAGGGCTCTTGGAGACCGCGTCATTCAACGTCTTCACCAGCGCGACCGATGCGGTTTCACCGTCCTGCACCAGCGCGGTGTACCGCTCCTGGGTCAAGGCGAAGAAGGCCGCATGTTGTTCGCTTGGTACGCCCATCAGGGTCGCCAGGGAAGCCAGGTGTTCACCTTTCCCCTGCGCCATTTCCTGCGTCAAATTCTCAAAGTTCAGGAGCGCAAACATGGTGGTCTTTTGATCCGCCCAGACCTGCCCGTCGTTCGTGCACCCGGAAGTCCCGGAACTAATGCCGAACGTGCCGCTGCCGAAGGTGCCGTTGGTCGTAGCCATCATGACCTGCGGCGCAATGTTCTTCTGGTTCTTATAGTCCGCCCAGGCCAGTTTCCCAAGACCACAACCTGGTCCGGTATCAGGATTGGCCGCCATCGCCAACCCTGCCTGCGACGCCACCGCCACCACACCCAACGCAACGATCAATTGTCTCAGCATAAGTCCTCCTCCTTTACACAAGTGAATGACTCCACCCCATGGTCCCGATGAATAACGGGCTCATTATAGCCAACGCTCGCAATCATGTAGAGCAAAAAAATCTGTAGGAAACAGGGGAATCAACTTGCCCCTCCTTCCGCACAATCCCTCTTGGCTAGAAAATCCATCCAATCCCCGCTAGGGCGTGATGCGCATGGTAATCGAGGGATACGTCGCTCCAGTGAAAGTTGGCCGTCACCCGTTTGTATTCGGAGAAAAGGAAGGTGCGTCCGCTCAGACTATACTGGACCCCCACCATCAGTTGATAGGAGAACGCAGCAGTTGAATCGAAGTCTTGATTCGTTCGTCCCGGGAAATTCGCTCCATGGAAAATCGCCGAAGAGTATCCCACACCAACACCGGCATAAGGGCGAAACTCGCCGTCAGGTTTTCTGGCAATGAGGTTGGTCATACTGTTCGTAACGGTCAGTCCCGCTGTAGCCTCTCCTCTGCCGTTGTTCCCAGTGGTTGCAGCCAAGAGCCTACCATTAGTTCCAAAATATTCGATTTCGACCCCTACGATCCTCCGGGTGAACTCCGGGAAAATGCCAATTCGCACCCCCGCGCCAAGGCTGTTGTATAACGTGACCTTCTGGGCGCCCTGCCCGCCAAGATTCAAACCCCGATCCTCAGGAAACCCACCCACCACCGCCAGGCCCAGGTAGACATCGGCGGATTCTGCCGCATGAACAGGGTACGGCCACACAACATGATGCTGGACAAACCCTCCAGTTACAAGGCTTCCAGTTATGAGAAATTTATTCAGCAGGCAGCAAAGGGCAGTCCGTTGGTTCATACTAGACCACTTCCCTTTTTCATTCGTGCATCAATTTCGTCCCTGAGGTCTCCTACCAGTAGAAACATCCCATTCAAACTCTTTTCACTTAGAAAAATGGAAAAAGCGTGGACGGAATTTATCCGTCCACGCTTTTTGTGATGAGAAAGGGATGGGTTCAGTACTGACTAGTTCCCCTTCGCAATGGTGCAGACCTCAATATACAGACCCAAGATGTTCTTGATGTACTGCTCCGTATATACAACTTTCTTGATGCCACCATTGTTCATAGCCGCTTCAACAGTGGTATCACCCGTCCCTACCATGCCGAGGATGCTTGTACCGCACGACTTACCTGTCTTGGATGGAGAAGCACCATTGTCATTCAAAATACTTCCAGAGGTGGTTTCGGAGAATATCCATCCATGGGGATGGATTCCAGCAGGCTGCGTGTACCCGCCGTAGCTAGAGCAGCCATAAAGTGACGCGGCAAACGCAACAACGCCCAACGACATCAGCATACGTTTCATACAGACATCCCCCCTTTGTGGTTGACATTGAATGGACACCGAACGCGAACGGTTTTGAAGACTTGTGGGATTTTCTTAGGCATATGGGCCCACGATGGGGCCACTATATTCACGGCTCACACGAATGTCAATCGCAATGCATATTTGAGAAGGCTATCCCGCCGTTCGAGGATATCCTCCACCTATATCTCCGCGCGATCGGCCAAGAGGATGTGGTGCGATTCAACGGTGTCGTGCTCGAGCAGGAGCACTCCTACCGTTCGGGGCAAGTGAAACCGCTTCGGCCCGGCGGAACCCGGATTGAACAACAATACCCCGTCTCGCCATTCGGCCTTCGGCTGATGCGTATGCCCATACACACACACCGCTGGACGGAGGCGCGCCAACAGATCCATCCCGTCTTCCGTCAGCCGCCCGCCTTCATACAGACGATGGGTGATCGCAATTCGATGGCCCACCAACTCGACGAGCTGCTCGACCGGAACGCCGCTTGCTTCGAATCCGTCCACATTGCCGGAGACCGCCGTCACCGGCGCGATTCGTTGGAGCTGCGCGAGGACATCCCCCCGGCCGATATCACCAGCATGCAGAATATGGTCGACTTCGGAAAATTGACGCAGGATCGCCCGATCGAACAATCCGTGCGTATCCGAGATCACCCCAATGCGCATCAGAGGCTCCGGCCCTATTTCCTTTGCTCGGATGAACTCAACGAATCCTGCACCTGCTTCCACTCGAAGGTGAACGGGTTCGGTAGCCGTTTGGGTAAGGCCGCCAGTTCGGCCCTCAGTCGTTCCGCGCGGGCCGCGCTCATGGGATGGGTAGAGAACAGCTCGACACGTTCCTTGTCTTTCTCAGACAGGCGTTCAAAAAACCGGATCATGCCGTCCGGCGCGATCCGCGCATCGGAGAGCAGCCGAAGGCCGGTGAGATCGGCTTCCGTTTCCTGTTCGCGACCGAACTTCAGCGTCGCCAACTCCATACCCAACTGTTTTGCCAGGCCAAGCACACCCTGTTGATCGCCCAACACAATGCCGACCACAGCCGCCAACCCCAGCATTTTGACCATACGCTCCAGCCCGTGCCGCTGCAGCACATGGTTCAACTCATGGCCCAAGACCCCGGCAACTTCCTCGCCGCTTTCTGCCTTGTTCATCAAACCGGTAAACACGACCACATAACCTCCGGGTAAGGCAAATGCGTTCACCACGGGGCTCTGCACCACCGACACCTGAAATTTGTAGGGATTGTTGGGAATCTTCTCAGTCAGCCGCTGCGTCATTTCCTGAACCGCGCTGACCGCCGGACCTTGCTTCAGGACTGTCTCCTTGGACAGGAAGTCCTGGTACACCGTTTCACCGAGTTTTTGTTCCCACTCGAGGGGAATTCGGGCGACCGCCCATTCGACGACCAGATCGGACCCGAACCACAGGAACAGGACCAGGCCGATCAGGACTCCCACGACACTGCTCCACAGCAGACGATGGCTGTGTCGTGCGCGCCGGACCTGCTCAGCAGCCCGCTCAAGAGGTGCCGTCAACTGCGACGGGGCTGCGCGGCGAAACGCGACGATCAAGGCCGGATCTTTGAGATACACGGTCCTGCGCGACGAGCCATCGCCCCACGACACCACCAGCTGATCATGGTCCAATCCACCGGCCTCGACCGACATATCTGCAAAGGCCACGACCTGATCCACAAGCGGAGCAGTGCCCGTCGGACTGACACGCAGGCCATCCGCCAAGACCACCACCACGCACGGCGCGCCTGAGGCCGGCAGGTCATCACCGAAACAGAGCGCGTTGGGAATAGGATTCATCGGACTTCGACTTTCCTCATGAAAAAATCCTGTCTGTGAAACGGGCGTTCAAAACGGCGGCCAACGCGACCGCAGGCGAGAAAAAACCGGAGGCGTACCCTCTGGGGTACGTTGAGGATTTTTTCGAACCGAGAACAAAGTTGGCAGGCGTTTTCAGCGCCCGCCATTCAGCCGCTATTCCGAGACGGGGATGAACTGGCGTATCCAACTTCCAAAACTGCCGGGATTGCGGCTTTGAATGTATACGACACCGGGACCGCGGAAGCGGCATACCAACCCTTCACCAGACGTGAGGCTGGCGATCCAGCCAGACGAGGCCTTCTCGATATTGTACGTCGTGGTGGAAGTCCAAGCCACCAGGTGGCTGTTGTCGACGATATATTCTTCGTTCGGCTTCAGGTCGATTTTATGAATGGCTCCAAAACTGTTGAGAACCAGCTGTCCGGCCCCGCCGATCTTCAAAATAAAAAACCCTTCTCCGCCCAGCAGCCCACGCGTCAAGCTTTGCATCTTGCTCTCGATCTTCACGCCCTCCGCGCCTGCCAGGAACCCGTCCTTCTGCACCATGTATTCATTCACACCGTCGAGCTCCAGTAAGACGATCTCTCCGGGCACCGTCGGCGCCAGCAAGACCTCGCCCGCCCCGCGGCTTGCCCTGAGGGTCTGAAAGAAAAACTTTTCGCCACTCAACATCTTCCGTGACAACGCGCCCAGGAATCCGCCTTCCATCTTGCTCTCAATGTCGATCGTCGGCGAGGCAGCCACCATGGCCCCGGATTCGGCCTTCACTGTCTCGTTGGCGTCCAAATACACCCGCACCATCGGAAATGCCCCGGGATACAGAATCTCACACTTCATCGATCGCTCCCTTCGTGAAACCACAGCCCCTGATGACCGGCATAATTCTGTGGAATGTCCCCCATCCTGTCAAGCCAACGGCAGAATGCCGTCGGACCGGCCTCGACCCGCTCCGCTATCGGCGTCCTCCTCCTCTTCAGATTCGGACGGAATCAACCGATAGGAAACTACCGTATCAGGCTCTTGGCACCGTTCGCTCCAGCATAGACCAGCCACATGAAACGCGTCGTGATCGAAGAACTCGCGCCGGGGATGATCCTGGCCAAGCCTGTCACCAACAGCACGGGCCTGGTCGTGCTCCCCATCGGCGCGGAACTGGATGAAGCAACCCTTGCCCGACTCCAGCGCCTGGGGATCCCCTCCGTCTACGTGGAAGGCGAGGCCGGTGATGCAAGCGGGAAGACCCTCGCCGAATTGGAAGCCGAGCTCGATCATCGCTTTCGGCGCGTGATTGACGACCCGATTCAATACCAGCTTCGTGAAGCGATTCGCCTCCAACTCCGGGCGACGCACGGAGTTACCAATCCTCCGGAGGCACCGTCGACCACATGAGCT
>JAHBTD010000040.1 GCA_019638775.1 Fimbriimonadaceae bacterium
CTACGGAGTTGAAGTCTCGCACCCAAGCCGTTCCCTCGACTCACGAGGCGCTATGAAAAAGGATTACGCCGTATCGGTCATCTTCCCTGAAGTGTTGGTCAAGCACAGCCGGCAACACATCAGAATCTCGGCGAGTAATCTACGGCTGGCTGCAAATGAGGCCCTTAAAGCCATCATGAAACGGGAAGGGATCAAAGGACGACGACTGACTCGCTTGCAACTGGCCGTGATCCACGCCGGCACGAGCACGATACAGGACCAGGAGGCCTAAGCGAACACACCTCATGAGGGCTATGGGTCTTCGTCTTCATCCCCAGGGGGGTAGCCTCCTACGCTGACAAATACTCACCCTCAGTTGCAGCGCGACGATGCTCATGCTCTGCCGTCGTCAGGAAGCCATGGCCACAGCGGACAATGACTCGATTGGTGTTGGCATGACGATCATCGCAGCTTCTTTTTGCCAACCAGATTTGTCGGCTCCTCGAGCCGAAACAGTTAGAGTACACCTTCACGAGTCTGATCCTGCTCAACGCCACGACCATCATCCTACTGGAAATGAGCATCGGCTGGACGGCCACGTTCTATTCGCTCGGGCCGATTGGACTCGGGCTCCTCGATATCTTGAACAAGCCCTCGCGCTTCGGTCCTTTATATCCGCAACTGTGGGGATCCCCTGGGCCATCCACCTCCACAGAGCCATGGCGTCCGGCCGATCTTGGGCACGGACGGACACTGATGTCAGTGTGCCGAAGACAGACACCTCCTGGTGGATGAGTGACGACGGATGTTTACTAACCGGATGGCGCTCACGCGCAGGGCAACCGCCTCGCTGATACCACGACGCCCTAACCGAGCACTGACACAGCCCTGAGAACCATGACGATGTCTCTCCCATCTACTCATTCAACCGAAACGCCACAGCCAATTCTCTCTATTGGGATGCTCTCGCAACGCATTCGTCGACAACTCGCGCCGATGCTGACCAAGCAGACGTACTTGCTCCAAGCCCAATGGATCAAACCCCAGGCCAATAAGGGGCAAAAGGGCTTCTTCTCGGTCACTCTGGCGGACACAGACAATCCAAATATGGCGATTGACGCCATGATCTGGGAACCAGCGGTCATCAGGAAGGTGCTCGAACAAGGCCAACAGTTCGGCCACGACCTGCTGAGTCGGGATTCTCGAGTCGAGGTCGTTGTCGAGGCCACGTTGGGGTTTTGGGCCAATAAGAACACGATCTATGTGCTCATTCACCAGCTCAGCACGATCGGCATGCTTGGACTGCGACAGCAACAACGGGAAGCAGCTCTTCGCACCCTCAAAGAGGAGGGCCTCCTTACTCGCAATGCCAGCCTTCCATGGCCACGATTCCCATTGCGAATCGGCATCATCGGCAAGCAAGGAAGTGACGCCGTTCACGATATCTTAAATGTCCTGCACAGCAGTCCGTACCGATTTGAAACCACTATTTTCCATACTGCCGTCCAAGGAGTCGGAGCGATCCCAGGGCTTCTCAAGGCATTCCACGATGTCGCCGCACACACCACACCGCTCGATGTCATTGTCATGTCGCGTGGAGGCGGAAATGAAATAGATTTGGTCGCGTTTGATAACCTCGACGTCGCCCGCGCCGTCGCGACAGCAAGCAAACCCGTCCTGACAGGGCTGGGCCACCACCTCGATCGGTCGATCTGTGACGAGGTGGCGGCGAAAGCTTTGTCTACGCCAACCGCTGCCGGGCAGTACCTCGTCAGCCATTTGGACCGCATCCGCGAATGTCTCTTCACGACCCATGCAACGCTACATGCCCATACTCGACACACGTTGCTAGAATGGACTCATGCACTCACGCTCACCCGGCATGCCCTCTGGGAACGCGCCCGGATCACGATCGAGGCTCACGCGACAGCGTCACAGCACGCCCATGAGCGATTCCAGCGCGCACTCCGCGATCGCCTCGAAGCCAGCTACCAGCAACGAAGAACCCTTCGATACAGCCTTACCGCCAGCCTGACTCAAGCGCTCTCACAGTTGTCCATGGGGTACGCCTTTACACTGGTACGCCTGCATACCGCCGGACTTTCGCGCGTCGATACCCTAAAAGGCGCCATCACCGCGTTCCTCCAGGCCTTGACCCTCTCAGACCCACAACATCTTCTTGCCAGAGGCTATGCCTATGTCCTTGATCATCACGGACGGATGGTGACCTCTCGTAGGACGGTCATCGCTGGAGAGCAGCTACATATTCACGTTCAGGACGGCAGGATTACCGCCACCACCCTTCACACGGAGCCTTCGCATGAGCAATGAAAACACGTCCCACCCCCAACTGCCCACGTCCTATGACGCGGCATTCAAGGAATTGGAGGACCTCTCAGCCAGAGCTACGAAAGGCGATATCAACATCGATGAGTTGAGCACGGCCATTCAACGAGGGAACCGGCTGTTTGCCTTTCTCAGCAGTGGCATCGCGAAGATCAAAGCTGAGATCGAGGACCACGCTCCGGACGGTATCACCCAATCCAAGCCCAGTTAACCGCTTGGCATCCGATGTGCCACGGACCATGTCCCCATTCAGAAGAGGACTCACTCAGTCATGTCGAAACACCATCACACTCACCCGATCACGATCGATCAGACTCTGGATCTCTTAGCCAAGCAGTGGACGGCTGCAGACCGCATCAGACTCAGAACCGCCCGGCACCGTCCACGCCATGTACGGGCCGCCGAACTCTGGACCCGTATTCAATCGTTGACTCAATCCACGCTGGCCCTGTTCCAACACCCTTCAGCCATGGAGACCTCGCATGGCCATCATTCTGATCGTTGACGACTATTCAGACATCCGAGCCTGTCTCCGGACGATGCTTGAAGAAGCGGGACATATCATCGTCGAAGCAGGCTCCGGCCAAGAAGCACTGCATGCCTGGAACGAAACCCACCCAGATCTCGTAATTACTGATCACTCAATGCCTGGGATGTCAGGTGTCGAGTTGATTCGCGCTTTAGGCCAGCGGCAACCGGAAGTGAAGGGCATCTTGATGTCAGCCGATCAGGATCCGCGCCCCGCGGAACCACCAGACCAGTCCCACGCGTGGCCATTCCTCCAGAAGCCCTTCGGCTTCCGGGCGCTACGACAAGCCATCGATTCGCTTCTGCTGGCTCAGCCGGCGGAACCAGCCTAGAGCATCCGCCAAGCGTCTTTCGCGCCTCTTCACCCCAGACATCTGCGTTCGTCCACCGTTCCGGTCTCCACTGCATCACTAACCCGTCGCTTAATGGGATGTACCAGGCTATGGTCGACTCAGACTTTCTGTCGTATGCACAACTCTGTCAGTTTGTGCGGGAGCAGGGACGTCTCCCACGGTTAGACGACCCGATCCCAGCCTATCGTTATGCCGTATGGGCCCTACCAATGATTTGGGAAGGGCATCGCGTGCTGCCTAGGGTTCCAAATCGATGGGGCTATCATTTAGACATACTTCACGAGAGACGGATTCCGGACGCCCCGATTCCGCAGATTGAATTTCTCCACACCCCCCATCGAGACACAATCACGCTTCTGCAACGCTGGGTCACGCTCGCCGCCGAGCATCAGTCCAGCTGGACAGGCCTCACCAATCTCATTGCTTGGATTGCGTTCTCTTTAAAACTTAACCACGTCCCCCCGTCGCTCGCGGACAACACGCAAGCCGCGCTCTACCAAGCCGTCAATCTCCAAGAATTGGTACTCCACCCTTACGATTATTGGGGCGATATCATCGCGGAGGGGATCGGCCGTGGGCCGTGGGCCAATCCAAACGGGTTTTATCCGACCCCCATGAGCGTCTGTCAGCTCATCGTACGGATGATGCTTCCCGACGCCGACAGCCTCTCCCCAGCCGCACGGAACGCCTTGCGGGTCAAATCCATTGCAGATCCCGCAGGATCCGGAACCGGAAGGATGCTCCTGCTGGCATCGAACGTCAGCCTCTCGCTCTACGGGATCGAAAGGGATGCAGTGGTCCGTACGGCATGTCTCATCAACGGCGCTCTCTACGCCCCCTGGCTCGCGTTCCCCTTGCCTCAAGAAATTCTCCATGCCACGGACGCGGAACATGGCCTCACAAACCAAGCCTCGCTCCTCTCAGTCGCCACGCCAATACCTGAAGAGATTTCGCTCATTCCTCCCATCAACGATGCCGTCGATCACGAGGACCTGCAGCTGGTCTTTCCTGGATGGTGAGCGAGATACGCTGACAGCACGCCACCGGTGCCGACCGACCCACCCGGTACTGGCTCGCGCTGCGCCCCAATGTGTTGGTTGTCACCCAGGTGGGGAGGGAGAGCATGCGAGTCCTCGAAGCACACGGCGACCTCTGGGATGTTCATGCTCAGGGTTCTTGGATCGCCATTACAACAAACGGGGTGATAAGAACAAATGGGCATGGCGTCATGGGAGCGGGGCTTTCCAAACAGGCCGCGGACCGGTTTCCTATCCTGCCCTCGCTGCTAGGAACCCATCTACGCCGTTTCGGCAACATTCCCACATCGATTCCCTCCATGCGGATCATGACCCTGCCCACCAAACATCATTTTCGTACCGCGTCTGACCTCGCCCTTATCCAGAATAGCCTGCAGCACATCCAGCTCATTCTCACACGTGAACGCATCGACCGGCTGTATTGTCCGCACCCAGGATGTGGTCTCGGTCAGCTAAGCTGGCAGCAAGTCCGAGCAGTGATTGTGCACGTGGTCGATCATCGATTCCTCTTCCTGCATTCTACTGCTTGAGTTCCTGCTCATGCTTCCCTGAGCGTCGGCCATTCGCTTTCAACAGATGTGAGACACGTCCCCAGCTCGCATCTCTTCTCGCAAGCTAGACGTCACCTCACGACCCATCACTGTCTTCGTACCAGAATCGGCCTCAGGCGTGCGTCGCACGCAGAGTGGAGGATGGTCGCGTACCATCCATTCACAAGAGGGAGACTTGCCATGCGTCGTCAGGCTTACGCGGCTATCTCGTTGACGCTATTTCTCATATTGCCCGCATCTCCTTCTCAAACATTGGCACAGACCAAACCGGAAGCTCCGCTCACGGGAGCATCGTGGCAGCAATGCCTCATCCACTATGCCCAAACCCTCGCCATCGATCCTGACCTCTTCCATGCGATCGTCCAAACCGAGTCGGCAGGTCACCCCTGGGCCTTGGGCTGGAGCGACCAAACTGGGAGACGACATAGTTATGCTGCACGTCGCCAGGAGGATGCGGTCGCCATGCTCCTTCGTCTTCTCCAGACCGCTCCCAATGTTGATATCGGGATCGCTCAGATCAGTTCACAACACCTGGGCTGGCTGGCCAGACACCACCAAATCCAGTCTCGCGATCTTCTAGAACCATGTGTCAATCTCTACGCCTCGAGTTTGATCCTTCAGACCTCAATCCAGAAGCATGGTCGCACCTGGAGAGCCGTTGCCGGCTACAACGGGTCCACCGCGTACATTCCGGCCGTTTGGAAGCATTTCTGTCAGCGTGCGGCAGATGCTGGCTGCTCCTCCGGACGCTCGACGCCTCCGCTCCCAAGTGCGCCGTTACCTCCTCCATACGACAGAGACACCGTTGAGATGCAGCGGAATACAGGTGGCACGCCGATATCGTGGAAGATCAGTCCAGTCGGCAGGCAGCGTTCGTTTCAGAGACCTCACTTAGAAGAGACCGCAACACACACTTTTGATCTCCTGAACGTCCGCGCACTGCTAGTCGTCACCCTTGCTCTTCTATGTGGTGCGATTGGCCTGCTCCTGATCCTCGCGCTTGGTGGGCGCCTCGTGCTCTTGGCCGTCTACATCGTTCGAGAAGGGCTATATATGCTTCGCAGGCAACGCGCCGCACATCACCGCCTGACAGGGTAGCGTCACGAAAACCAGCGTGCGCTCGCACTCACCGGCTCACCATGAGGAGAGGATCGCCCGTGAAGACTGCTCTCGATCAACACCAGCTCGGGATCTACGACGTTCCGCGGTACACCATCAGTCTTATCAAAGAGGCCGCATCGACGTTCCACGCCAAGACTCGATGCCAGTTTTCGGAAGACGTCTACCGATACTTCAAAGACATCTGCGAAAACCAAGATCGCGAACATCTTTATGCTCTCTTTCTCGATACAAAACATGTGCCCATCGGGATGAATCATGTGGCAATGGGCACACTCAGCACCACGATCGTCCATCCTAGAGAAGTCTTTAACCTGAATCCGGCGTGACTCCATCGTGAGATCTTCCGTCCGACGCATTCTGTGGCCCTCAAAATTGAGGAAAGGGGGCTTGAACGAAAGCTACCGAAACGGTAGCTTTCCGTGCGATGGCCCGAGGACCTCGGAAGCTCGCGATCAGGTTTGGCGCCACGACGCTGACGCATTACGGCGGCGTCTACCTCCTGCATCGGTTCTTGTCGCGGATTGGCTTCAAAACCAGCCTCGCCCGACAGATCCGACTGATTCAGCGGAACAATCGTTACAGCCTCGGCGAGATGTTTCTGGCGGTGCTCTATCCGATGATCCTTGGCCTCGAACGGCTCGAAACGACTCACTTGCTGCGGCAGAACGGCGTGTTTCAGTACCTGACCGGCTTGCCGCGCTACCCCGATGCGACCACGCTTCGGCGGTTCCTCCTGCGAGTGGCCCCGGCTGGACTGCCACAGTTGCGCGCCCTTCACGATCGCGTTCTGCACCAGATGACCGGCCAGCCGCGTGTGCCCACACGGCTGATCTTCGATGTCGACTCGACCGTGCTCGTGCTCTACGGCAACCAGGAACACGCCAAGATCGGCTACAACCCGATCAAGCGTGGGCGACCGTCGTATCACCCCCTGCTCTGCTTCGAGGGCCGGAGCAAAGACTTCTGGCATGGGGAATTGCGGCCTGGCGATGTCCATACGGCCAGCGGGACACGCGACCTCCTCGCCGCCTGCTTCGCGAAGATTCCCACCGGAGTCCGACTGGTGATTGTCCGCGCGGACAAAGGGTTTTACGACCACGCGCTGGTCGAGTGGCTCGAAGCCCGGCGGGCCCGGTTTGTGATCGTCGCTCGCCTGACGGCCCCGATCAAACGCAAGCTGGCGCACCTCCGGTACACCACCCCGAGTCGTGGAATCGAGGTCGCCGAGTTCCGCTCTCAGCCGACCGGCTGGCCGCATCCGTATCGCTTCGTCGTCGTGCGACGACCTCAGCCGGAGGAGCCGACCGCGCAGTTGACGCTCTTCAAGCTTGGCAAGTATCACTACCAAGTGCTGGTCACCAACCTGCCGTTGAAGCCGCTCAACCTCTGGCGCTTTTACAACGACCGGGCCGGCGTGGAGCTGCTGATCAAGCAACTCAAAGGGGATTATGCCTTGGGCAGCATCCCCACGCGGCACTTCTTCGCCAACGCAACCTACTTCCATCTGCTCCTGCTGGCCTACAACCTGGTGAACTGGTTCAAGCGGCTCTGCCTTCCGCCGGAGTTTCAGGCAGCCACGCTGCAGACCCTCCGCAGCAAGATCCTGTTGATGCCCGCCCAGTTGCGTCGCGTGGGGAACCGGCCCAGCTTGGCGTTGCCTGCGAGTGGGCCGAGCGAGGCGGCTTGGAAGCATGCGCTCCATCAGATCGAGAGACTCAAACTGTGAAGTCATCATTTTCACGCCGGATTCAGGTTTAAATGTGCCATTCTCCTGAACGCGGCTTGCCTGGTCATCGTTCACAACCACCCGAGTGGCGATCCTTCACCGAGCCCCGAAGACCGGGCCCTCACCACTCGGATCGCCGAGGCGGGCCAACTCCTCGGCATCGCACTCCTCGATCATGTGGTGATCGGCAACGGTAGGTATTTCTCCTTCGCGGACCACGGACCACTGACGCAACACGCTCCCACTTATACGTCCTAAGATGACTACGAACGTTCTTCCGACGTCTCACGGGCTTTGATTCGAAACGCAACAGCGGGAGGTGTCCGAGAGGCTGGTTTTCGACAGACTCTGAGCCCACAGCGTGTGGTTAATATATTGAAACTCGGATGAAACAGGAGAGAATCAAGATAGCCCCATTAGATGAGAAAACTGTCTTCCATCGGCTGGTGGTGTTGATTGCCGTTCCTTCCTCTCGACGCAGCATTTATCCAAAGAGCACAACCATGCATGCACCTATGCGCGATTCCGTGACGGGACGATTCCGGCGGCGCTATTCCTGTTCCTCTTGTCAGATGCTTCGCGTGAATGGACTGCCCTGTCATGAAACCGGCTGTCCAGATAGCTGGATAGACACGACACGGGAATGCCGGAACTGCGGGTGCGACTTCATACCTGATTCCCGATGGCAGCACTATTGCGACGACGCCTGCGCGGCCTGGTAACGCTAGCCGATTCCCGCTACTCAGGCCCGCTCTAGCGGGCAGTGGGTGCGCGTTCGTGAATCCCAATCGTTCTGTGGAGGCTCCTTATGGGCGTCACAAAAACCGCGAGCACGCTTGATGGTGGCCTAACCCCAATCTGTAGTTCTTGTGGTATTGCGCTCTGTTGGGACATCCCTGAATCTGAATACACCGAGCGCCAAGCCTTCTGGGATGCCTGGCGGTGTCGGGAGTGCCATCCTGATGCCAAGGGGGCACGGCGACGCTGGATTGAGCAACAACACGCGGCTGGCAGCGGCCCATCGAGGGTGCCATGACACCTTCGATCCGTTGTCCCTTCCGACGCCGCTCTATTCCCAGACATCACCCCTTCTGGCCCCCAAATTCCAATCAGATCGACAGCGGGATCCGAACCATCTACGATCTGAGCAAGGGCATCGCCCTGTTCGGGGTGTTTGTCCCATTGGTGACATTTAACGGGGTCTGGTATAAACTGGTGTTAGCGGTTTCGGCTGGTCTAGCCTTCTTTCTCACCGCA
>JAHBTD010000041.1 GCA_019638775.1 Fimbriimonadaceae bacterium
GACTCCCGACATCGAATAACTTATTCTGAATCCAACGCAGATCTGCCTCGAGTTGCGCGGAGGCGGGAGACGCACCTCCACCCTCGGCGTTCATCGCCCGCACCAACCCCACCGACGCATTCAGCTCATCGACCGTGCCATAGGCTTCGACTCGCAGGCAGTCCTTCCAAACCTGTTGTCCGCCGGCTAACCTCGTTTGGCCCGCGTCGCCCGTTCGTGTATAGACCTTGGTGATTCGCATCCCGGTAGTCTCTCCTTCCATTCGACTCTCTGACCCCATGCCTCATAGTGCACCAAATTTTCAACAGAAAGCCTGGCTCGCCACCCGGCGGCCTCAAGGTCCGGCTTCTTCGCAAACTCCGACACATATCCGAGACAGAGGTAGGCCAGGACCTTGACCGGCCTCGGAATACCCAACAGGCGCTTCAGCGCCGCGTGATTCAAGATACTGACCCATCCGACCCCGATCCCTTCGGCGCGTGCCGCCAGCCAGAGATTCTGAATGGCGCAACAGGTACTATAGAGGTCCGTATCCCGCACCGTCGAACGGCCTAACACACGCGGGCCGCCTCGTTGCCGGCTGCAGGTCACGCAGAGATTGACGGACGATTCTTCAATACCTTCCAGTTTGAGGCTTCGATACAGGTCCGCACGAGGCTTTGTGTACCGCAGCGCGGCAGCCGCATTCGAATCGAGAAAAAGCTGCTTCACCGCGCGCTTTGTCTCATGCGTGCGGACAATCACAAAGTTCCAGGGCTGCATGAAGCCCACCGATCCGGCATGGTGCGCGGCGTTCAGCAAACGTGCCAGCACCTCGTCGGGGATCGGTGTCGGCAGAAAATTTCGACGGACATCCCGACGTTCATAAATCGCCCGATAGACCGCCTCTCGTTCAGCCTTGGAAAACAGTTCGGACGGCTCGGCCGTTGTTCGAGTCAACCGCTCTCGTTTGTTACGTACCATGAGGCGTTTCATTCGAAGGCTGCGGTCCAAGTACTCCATCCGCCACCTGCTGCAAACAGGCGGGGCACAGGCAATCCTTAAACCGCGCGGCGATCCAATCCATCTGCTGCTCGGTAATACCGATCTTCCCGCACCAGCATTGATACCCGACACATTCGAACGGCTGCCGGCAATGCTCACAGGTTTTCGCCACCGGCCCTCTCAAAACTCCACCCCTGCCTGCGCCTTGATGCCTTTTCGGAACGGATGTTTCACCTGCTTCATCTCCGTCACCAGATCCGCCGCCTCGATCAACTCCTCCGGAGCCCCTCGGCCGGTGATGACGACATGTTGCATCGCCGGCCGCTGTTGCACACGCGGCAGAACTTCAGGCACCGCCACAGAGCCGTGGTGCAGCGCAATATTGAATTCATCCAGGATCACCATCGCATAGGACGGATCGCGCATGAACTCGCAGGCCTTGGCCCAGGCCGCCTGCGCATGGCTCGTATCGCGCTCCCGATCCTGTGTCTCCCAGGTATACCCTTCACCCATACGGAGAAACGTCACGCGGTCGCCGAACGATTTCAGGATGCGCTCCTCTGCGGTGTCGATCGCCCCCTTGATGAATTGAACGATCGCCACCTTCATGCCGTGGCCGAGCACACGCAGCGCCATGCCAAGCGCGGCAGTGGTCTTGCCCTTACCCGCGCCGGTATAGACGATCAGCAAGCCCTTCTCGTCCTGCGCCGCTTCGATCCGCCGATCCACGGAGGCCTTCACGCGTTGCATCTTCGCCGTATAGTCGTCCTGTTCCGTCATGTCATCCCTTTGTGACAGAAGCCTGCGCCCCCTGCTGTCGATAAGCAGTCCTCAATAGATCCGCCACGACGGCCGGGTGACTGCCGAAGTGCAAATGGCTATACAACGCGAGGGTATTCCCCATCGTCAACCCGTCCTGCCCGACGGGTTTCCCCGCTGCATCCGACAGGGTACAGGCATGATGGAGTTCGCCGGTGGGTTCGAGCATCGAATAGTGAAATTCATGCCCGCGCACCACTGTCCCGGCTCCGCCCAGCATGCAGGATTCAGCGATCTCCACGGTTCGATAACCTAACGTCATCCCGTTTTTCCGCATGACCGCATCCGCCGGAAACACCCCGACCATTTCATGTCGCCTGCCCTCCCCGTCTCGAATGGCGTCCGTCAAGTACATCAGCCCGCCACATTCGGCATACACAGCCCCGCCACGCCGGGCAAATGTCTGCACGGCCGAACGCATGGACATATTGGCCGCCAATGTCTCGCCGTACAGTTCGGGGTAGCCTCCGCCGAAATACAGCAGGTCCACATCAGGCAACTCGTCATCGTGTAAGGGCGAAAACCTTACGATCTCCGCGCCTGCCGATTCAAGCAACTCCAGATTATCCTGATAGTAAAAACAAAAGGCCGCATCGTAGGCCACACCGACCCGGACCGGTGCTGGCCCTGCCGCCGCTCTCGCGATCGGCAGATCTTCTTCCGGAAATTCGCCGGCGGAACGAGCCAGAATCTCGACTCGATCCAAATCGATTGTTGAAGCCGCGGATCGAGCCAACCGGTCATACAGGTCACCGTGCCGCTGCTCGATGGCGGTCCTCAGCCCGAGATGGCGATCCTGGATCGTGACCGAAGCATCGGGCTGCAAATACCCCACAACCGTCAAGTCCGTTTCCGTCTCCACTGCCTCCCGCAATAACTGATAGTGGCCTTCACTCCGCACGCGATTAAACAGGACTCCGCGAACCTGAACGGCCGGGTCGAATGTCGCATAGCCGGAGGCTATGGCTGCGGCCGATCGCGCCATGGCGCTCCCGTCAATCACCAGCAGCACCGGCGCATTGAGTTGCTTCGCCAGTTCCGCCGTACTCCCCTGCTCATGTACCGCTGAGCTACCGTCAAATAACCCCATCATGCCTTCGATGATCGACAGGTCCGCATCCGCCGAGGCGCGCGCAAAGATGGCACGGTTCGCGCTCTCCCCTAACATCCACCCATCCAGGTTTCGCGAAGGCCGTCCGGTTAACGCCTGGTGATGGCCGGGATCGATGAAGTCCGGCCCGGCCTTGAACGGCTGCACCACCATCTCTTTGGCTTTCAATGCGGCCATGAGCGCCAGAGTGACTGTGGTTTTGCCGGCACCACTGTGGGTGCCGGCGATGACCAATCGAGGACGATGCATCGGTCGCACGCTCACGCTCGCCTCACGACTTTCCTCCGAATGAGACCCGAACGCCGCCGAAAATCGAACGGATCGGCGTGCCTCCGCTCGTGATCTCTTCGTACTTCTCGTTGAACAGGTTTTCAGCCCGGAGATAGGCCTGGAGTTGTTTCGTCACGTCGTACGTGACGGCCAACGACCACACATCGAATGCCGGAAGAGGTTGCCGATCTCCGGTGGTGTTGTAGCGCGAGCCCACATATCGACCGATCAGCGTGATCCAGAGCGGGTCGATGGGCTGATAGCTGATCGTGGCGCTCCACTGATCGGTCGGCCAGCGCGGCAGACGACTTTGGCTCTCCAGATCGCGCGTGAGGGTGTTGGTGTATTGGGCCTGCAGAATGAGGCTCTTCAGGAACGGCTTGTCGCTTGAGTACGTATAGGAGAGTCCC
Organism: Fimbriimonadaceae bacterium; assembly: GCA_019638775.1. Classification (NCBI taxonomy): domain Bacteria; kingdom Bacillati; phylum Armatimonadota; class Fimbriimonadia; order Fimbriimonadales; family Fimbriimonadaceae; species Fimbriimonadaceae bacterium. The sequence goes on from JAHBTD010000041.1 coordinate 3,595, forward strand.
GCCTCCCACCCTTTGGTCGAGGCTTCACCGAGCTGCTGCGGGCAGAACCCGAATGTGCTGAACGGCGCGCAAAACCCCGGATCGAACGTCGTCGTGATCAAATTCCGGTAGCGGTTCCAGAAGAACCCTCCCGTGAACTTCAGCTGCTTCGAGAAGAAATACTGGTCGATCCCCACGTCCATACTCTGGCTTTTTTCCGGTCCCAGATTGGGATTCCCGAAATTGGGGAAATACAGTTCGTTCATGCTGGGCGCCCGAAAACCGGTCGAATATCCGGCGCGGAGTTTGGTGTCCGTTTCTTTATGCATATACCCGCCGGTCAATCGATAGGTCGTGGCGTCGCCGAAGACGTTGTAACTATCATGGCGGACGCCTGCGGTGGCAAACACCCGATCCCACAGGTTGAATTGGGCCTGCGCAAACCCTGCATGGGAACTCAGGATGCGGTTGGTGAGCCCGCTGTCGTTCTCGCCCTGCTGCTCTCGAAATTGATAGCCGGCGCTCAACATCAGCAGTTTGGTGATTTGAAAGTTGTGCTGCCATTCCAAGCGATTGGAGAGCACCCGCGTTTCGTTGGGATCTCCGAAGGGGGTGCTGAAAGCCCCGCTGACGAGGCTGCGTTGCAAGGTGCCGGGCAGAAACAGCGAGGCCTCCTGAGATCGCGCCAGCGTCAGCTTCTGTGACCACCAGCTCGTCACCGGCTGCTCATAGCTCCCGCTGAACACATATTCCTGGCTCCGGATCTTCGAGCCATACACATCGCTCGGAGCCGTGGCTGAAAGATTGTCCAGCTGCACATCGGAATTCATCCAGCGCATGCTGAAGTCCAGCCGCCCGTCATGCGGAAGATCGACGCCGATTCGGCCCGAGCCCTGCCAGTTGCGATAAGAATCCCGCTCGGTGGCGCCACGCCGGTAGTTAACGGCCGAAAAACTAGAGGTGTCCCAGCGGGAGAGCGAGAGACTGTAATCCACCGCCCCCTGCTTCCCGGACACCGTGCCCCCTTCGCGCAGAGAGGCGAAGGACCCGTATTCCATGAAGCCGGTAGCAGAGAGCGGTCCCTGCCCCTTCTTCGTCACGATGTTGATGACACCGCCCATGGCGTCGGATCCCCACAACATGCTCTGCGAACCGCGGAGAATCTCCACTCGCTCGATATTGTCGGTCGTCAGGTTGGCAAAGTTGTAACTGCCGACGGTGCCGCTGTTGACGATCGCGCCGTCGATCAGTACCAGGGTCTGATTGGCCCCGCCTCCTCGAATCTTGGCCGTCACCTCGGTGCCGGGCCCGCCGTTTGAAAACACCGCCACACCTTGGGCTAACCGAAGCGCATCCACCACACTCCGGATGTTCTGTCGCTTCATGTCCTGCGCCGTAATGACTTCGACGGCACTGGTGACCTGAGTGACCGGCAACGGGGTTTTAGTTGCCGAGACTACCACTTCCTCGGCTTGTACGACAGGATCAGACTCCGGAGACTCTTCGGCAGCGGCCACTGCGGTCCAGACAGGCGGGACACTTGCGATACACAGCAACACGAAATAGACAGACCATTCCCTGACAATTGTCGACATGCTGACACTCCCTTTCGCTCGAAGGGATCAGTCGTAACAGCCGTCAGTTGGGTCTCCTGACTTGCGGATCATCGTTGCTCTGCGCCTTCCCAACCGGAGCGTCACTCGTCTCTCGTGAAACGCATCTCGCAAGCCCTCAGAGTCCTGCGATTCACGCTTCACCAGCGACGCTTCACGAACCTAGTCAGTGGCTCAATGCAGAGTCACTCCCCGCTTACAGTGGCGGCACCGTGATGGTTTTGCACCATCTTCCCCGACGCTGACGGCGTCTTCCTGACACTCCGCTCTCCAATGATGACGCGCCCCTGCTTTTCATACGGGTGGGCCGGGCGCGAACCCCTCCCGCAACACATGTTCAACTCCTGAACGGCACAGCCTGCCTCGGCAAGGTAACCCTGGGCAGTCCTGACTCCGGATGCGGATCGATCAACACCTCACAGCCATAGACTGCCCGCAATGCTTCCACCGACAACACCTCGGAGGGCGTGCCCATCGAATACATCGCCCCTTCCTTCAGCATGACGATCCGGTCGCAATACTGGCTGGCCAGGTTCAAATCGTGCGACACGATGACGACCGTCAGGCCCTGCTCGTCGCTCAAGCGCCGCAGCACCGAGCAAATCTCGAGTTGATGCTGGAGATCGAGAAAGGCGGTCGGTTCATCGAGCAGCAGCACTCGAGGCGCTTGCGCCAAGGCCCGCGCAATCATGGTGCGCTGACGTTCTCCTCCGGACAGATCGGTGACGGCGCGCCCGGCGAGATGCGCGATGTCCATCGTGGCCATGGCCTGCGAGGCCGCCTGGCAATCCTCTCGATCCTCCCAGCCGAAGCCCAGACTCCATCCCGCTCGTCGACGGTGGGGGAATCGCCCCATCACGACCGTCTCTGCGACCGTGAACGGAAACATTTGCGGACTGTCCTGCGGCACCACCGCGACGGACTGCGCCACCAGCTCGGGAGAGAGGCTGCGCAACGGTCGCCCGAACAGGGCAATCTCCCCTTCCTGTGGCACAGCCAATTTCGCCAACAGTTTCAACAACGACGTTTTGCCGGACCCATTCGGCCCGACGATGCCCAGGATTTCTCCCTGCGCGACCTCCAGCGTCACATCTCGAAGTACCCAGGGCTCTCCCTGTGGACGCGATAGTCCGTAACGAAAATGCACCCCACGAACGGTATAGGCCTGGTGCGCCGCCAGACCTGACTCCAGGTCTCCAGCCGGAGTCTGAGCGATGTGGTCGATCCGCGTCATGCCAATCGATCCTTTCGCCACACCAGCACATAGACGAAGAACGGGCCGCCGGCTAACGCGGTGATCACCCCGACCGGCACTTCCGACGGCACAAACAACGAACGCGCGATCGTGTCCGCCACCATCAAGAACATCCCGCCGACCAACGCCGAAGCCGGCAACAACAATCGATGGTCGGCTCCGAGCACGAGACGGACGGCGTGGGGCACGATCATGCCGATGAAACCGATCATGCCGCTGAACGACACCACGGCCCCGGTCATCAGGGCCGACACCAGAAAGATGAACCGTTTGACACGCTCCGTGTCGATCCCCAGCGAGCGCGCCGGCTCTTCACCCAAGGCCAGAATATTGAGCACCCGAACCTGTTTGAAGAGCAGCACCAACCCGATCAGCAGATAGCCGGACAAGGCCACCAGCACCGGAAAGGCCGGCGCGGTGAGCGACCCCATCAACCACGCCATCATGCCGAACGACCGATTCGGCTCCATGATGGAGGTGATGAACATGATGAGCGCAGAGAACATCGCATTGAGGATGACCCCGGCCAGGAGCACCGAGTGAATCGGCAGACGCTCGTGGGTCGTCGCCATTCGATAGATCACCGCGAGAGCTACCAGCCCGCCGACAAACCCGCACACCGGTAACAGCGACAGGGCCAGCACCGTCGTTCCGATGCCGAACAACACGGCGACGGCAACGCCCAAAGCCGCCCCGCTGGACACACCCAGCACATAGGGATCGGCGAGCGGATTCCGAAGCAAGGCCTGTAACGCCACGCCGACCGAGGCAAGACAGCTCCCCACCAGAAATCCGAGTGCGACCCGCGGCAGCCGGACCTGAAACAGAATGACCCCGGCCGTGTCGACCATCTGCTCGTCGACCGATCGACCGAACAGCAGCGACACGAAGAGGCCGAGGATGCGCCCCACGCCGATGTACTGAGTCCCCAACTGCAGACAGACGAGCGCCAACAGACAGGCCACGAGCGACAGTACGGTCATCACGCGCCACCAGCGCGACGGTGCGAGAATCACGTCCTGAACCGGCGGGTCGCCTGCGACCGTCGGCGGACCAGATGGCAAGGGACCGGCGGACAAGTTCGATGCAGTCAAGGCGTGCGCGGGAGGCATGGGGTGGCCGGCTGCTGGCATCATGGCTGTACGGGGACCGGTTCCGATGCAAAGGCTTCGGGGTGGATCGCCCTGGCCAGCGCCTCCAGCCCTTCCATGACGCGCGGGCCTGGGCGGTTGAGGGCATCGGCCGACACTTCACGAAGCCGGCTTTCTCGAACGGCGGTCACCGTTGTCCAGCGCCTCCAAGCCTCCTGCTCACTTCGCGACACGGTTTCAACCGACCCTCTGGGAAACAGCAGGATTTCGGGATCTTCCTTCAACACCGTTTCCATGGTGAGACGCGGATAGGGCGCCTTCGCCTCCGCGGCGATATTGAGTCCGCCGGCAAGCCCGATCATCTGGTGAATGTAACTTCCCGGTCCCACCGTAATGAGCGGCTGGCTATTGATGACATACAAGACCCGAACGCGTGCCAGATGCTCGGTTCTGGCGGTGAGTTCCGCCATCCGGCTCCGCATGGCCGCGGTCATGGCATGGGCTTCCGTCGAACGATCAAAAATGCGTCCCAGCGTGTGAATGTGTGAAAAAATGCTCTCCACCGAGGTGGCTTCCAACAGGAGCACCGGGATCTTCAATTCCTCCAGCTTGGCCAGCACGTTCGCGCGGTGGAACTCCCGCGGCGCGACGATCAATTCCGGCCGGAGGGCCACCAGGGATTCCAGATTGGGGTTGGCGTACCCGACCTTGGCTTTGGCCTTGGCCGCGACCGGGAAATTGCAAAAGTCCGTGACCCCGACGATCTGTTCGTCCAGCCCCAACGCAAACAACATCTCCGTGATGCTGGGCGCCAACGAGACGACTCGTGCGGGCGCCTTGGCCACATAGAGTTTTCTGCCCGCGTCGTCGATAAACGTGCGCGGCGTAATATTGGCCATGAAGGGCATGCCCGTAAGGATGCCTTGTTGACGGCGTTTCATCACCGCATCATCCTCCGAAGGTTGCGCAAACGCGAGCGATACACAGGCGAGCAACACATAGCAGGCGACTCCAAGAAGTCCGGTGAGACATCGGCGAACGGGGATCGGGCGAAGGGCGCGCAAATAAAAAAATCCCCAGGGCCAACGTGGAACCCTGAGGATTACCCGCACCATCATCCTCGCCTATTCCCCAGCCCACGAGGGAATAAAGGGTCTTCCTCGGGCAGGTCTTCTGGCTT
>JAHBTD010000042.1 GCA_019638775.1 Fimbriimonadaceae bacterium
AGGCCGCGTGTTCTTCGATTTGTCTGGATTGGAAGTCCTGAAGTAACGGCAGGAGGAGGAAGGCCAGTGGATCTCACCATTCTACTCGTGGCGGTCTTGTTGCTGGCCTTCCTCGCCGGTCTCGGAGTGGGACGATTGTGAAACTGTTCTCATTAACCAGTTACCTCACCCTCATCTGGGGTCTCTTGGTCTCCTTCTGTGTGACACCCGGTGAATCACTTGCCCAAACCGCGACGCAGTATTCGCGGGTCGTGGCGCAGGCTGAACGAATTGCCTATCTGGCCGCGCAACGGTCGGCCTTGGCGAATCAGGTGGCCACCGCTGCACTCGCGCCTTCGGCTGCCTCGATGGCCGTCCGCATGGTGGCAGGCCCGGTGGGATGGGCTGCGCTCGGCGTGAGTGCGGGCCTCGTCCTGGCCCAGATGTATTATTCGCAATCCGATCTCTCAGCGGTCAAAACGGCGGCCTCCACACCAGGCGGCTGGCAAGTCGCCAGCACGAATGCGGGCGTGCAGACGTTCCCAGGTCTCGGCACGAACACGCCGGGCAATCCGGCCTATCCCAATGCGACCATTCAATTCAGCGCGACCAATGTCCCGCTCTGTGCCGTGGATACCGAGTATCAGCACGATTGGGTGGTGGGACCGTTTCAGAGCCTCAGTACCGCCGTCTTCTTTCCCGGCAACTTCTTTGTGAATGGGCCTGCAGTGGGCGGCTTCAACTTGTATGTCTGCCATCGCACTGGCATTCCCGGTTCGACCTCACCCATTCAAGACGCGTTGATTCCGCCCACGCAGCAGCAGATCGCGAACTTCGTCGGGGGCCTTCCGGCCAGCGATCCAAAGTCCGTCGAGGCTCACACCAATCCGGTCGGCACCACCGGTACGACCCAGCCAGCCGATACCACCATCTCCCAAGCGGTCACACCGACCGAGATGCCAACAACCGTGAAGCCGAAGCCCGTACCTGCCGGCGATATTGTCGTGGTGGATACGGTTCCGCCTCCGGCGAGTACACCGCAACAAAACACGCAGCAGCAGACGACAACCACAACCACCACGACAACACAGAATCTCGACGGCTCGACGACACAGCATGAAGAGACCCAAGCGACCACCTCTTGCGCGGTGGGGTCTCATGAAAACCGGACCTTCGGCACAGTTTTGCAAGCGCATCAGACCATCTGGGCCAGCAGTGGCCTGCTCGGGACGCTGAATCTCTTGAAGTCGCTTACGTGGCCCTCGACCTTGCCGGTGATTGCCTTGCCGTCGGCCTTCTTTGGCAGTCAGCAGGTTGATTTCAATCAATGGGCCTGGTTCTTCACGGTCCTTCGAACATTGGTCATTGCCACGGCCTCCATTGCCGCCTACCGCATTATTTTTGTCGGAGGAGGCCAGACGACATGACGGCCATTCTCACCCTCATCTATTGCTGGTTGCAGGAGTTCTTCTTCTCGCTCACGGATTGGGGACTCGGGATCTGGGATTCCCTGCTCTCCGTGGCGGACAGCACGCTCGCCACCATCGGGACGGCAGGCCTCACCCTGCCGGTGATTCCGGATCAGTATGCGTGGGTGCTGGGCGCGACGGGCATGAGTCAGGCGCTGGCCATCGTGGCGAGCGCCATGGGGACGCGCTTCATTCTTCAAACCATCCCGTTCGTCCGGTGGGGATCATGAACCAGCTCGTGATGGGGTGGGCCTATGCCTGGACGGTGATCTTGGCGTTGTGGATTTGGGTGTATCTGAGGAGTCTTCGATGATCGAACTGTATGAAGGGGTGCCAGGCTCAGGCAAATCGTATCACGCGATCTGCGAGAAGTTCCTGCCCTGGGTGAAGCAGGGCCGGCGGCTCTATATCGCCGTCGATGGCATCTATCTGGATCGGTTGTCACTCTTTACCGGCATTGATCTCTCCGTGCTCGAACAACAAATCACGATCTGGAAAGACTCCGTCGAAGTCCTCCAGGCCTTTCCCCATGTTGAACCCGGTTCAGCCGTCATCATCGATGAAGCGCAGACCGTCTTTCGATCCATGCAAAAGGTCGAACCAGGGCTGCTGCGCTGGCTCGAAACCCATCGTCATTACGGCGTGGACATTCTCCTGATGAGCCAGGATTTCCGGCAGATGTCGCAAGGCGTCACCCGATTGATCGAAGCCACGGTGAAGTTCAGAAAGCTAGCCTTTGTGGGCCTGTCGAAAAAGTATCAAGGCAAGGTGCGCGGGAACCCCGAAGACAACGAGGTGATCCGGGCCTTTGTCGGGACCTATTCGCCGGCGGTCTATGCCTACTATTCGAGTTATGCCTCGGCGGCGATTCGGGAAGAGAAACGCAGTCATACCGTCTTCAAGTCGGCTCGGGTGGCGATCGGCATTGCCGCAGGGTTGTTTGCCATTGGTCTCATGGTCTGGCGTCCCTGGTCTTCGCTGAGTGCAAGCAAGCCAGCCCCTGCCGCTGGGTCAGCGGTTCTCCCTACCACCATCGGCGCCCCGGTCTCCGGTTCGGCAAGTCTGTTGAACCCCTTGGGAATGTCTCCGCCAGCCCCCGCGACTCCGCCCTTTCCAAAGCGACCCGTCCGAATTCTCGGCGGCGCCGGGATGAGTAAGGATCGTCAAGGCTGGCGGTATCTCTTGGACAGCGGCGAGATCCTGACGGCGGCGCAGATTACCGGGCGGTATGGGCTGTCGGTCTCGGAAGTCTATGAAGACGGTTCGATGCGGCTCATTGGTGAAGGAGTGTTCTATGGACCTGCCGGCGATTGAGGCGATGGCCTATTTCACGGCGATCTTCTGGCTCGGCGGCTTCGCCGTGGGCCTCATTATCAAACTAATTCTGCCTCAGAGTCACTGAGGCGCTCGTCCGCCGGCGAGTCTTCCGGCGGCGTGGGTGGACGGAACCACTAACAGCACAAGGAGGTGCCGTATGAAGGGATGGGGTTGGGGGAAAGGGCTCGGGGGCCTGCTCATGGCGCTCGTGTTCGCCTTGGGCGTCCCGGACCTGTCGTTTGCGCAGTTGTTTCCGGTGTCGGCGGATGTGGCCACGGTGCGGGCCGATCTGCTCTTGTGGGCCACGGCCTTGATTGGCGTGGCGCTGGCGATCTACGCCTTTAAGCGCGTTCGCGCGATTGTGGGCTAAGAAGGCCCATCGAGGCAGGCTGGCAGCAGCCTGCCTCATTTTTTCGCATGACATGACAGCAGAAACAGGGTGACGACAAAGGAGTTCGAGGATGACGGCGCAACAAATTCAAACCATCGGCAATGCGTTGGCTGCCGACCTGGTCGCGTGGGGGACGGCCGCGATCGGGCTCGCACTCGTGGCGGCCGGGGCCGCTTGGGTGTTGCGGCTCCTCCGCTAAGCGCCGGGCCAGCCTTGGTCAGCAAAGCTGTAGTAGCGTTCCTCAGCGAGAATCAGATGATCGAGGAGCGTAATCCCAAAGAGTTCGCCAGCCTCGCGCAGCCTCTTGGTCAGGGCGCGGTCTTCGGGGCTCGGCGTGATGTCACTGGAGGGGTGATTGTGGGCGCAGATCCAGGCACCGGCATTCATCAGGATCAGGGGCTTGAAGACCTCGCGAGGATGGACGATGGTCAGATTAAGCGAACCGGTGGACACGATATTGATCCCGATGAGTCCATGCTTCGCGTCCAGGCCACAGATCAGGAACTGTTCTCTGTCCAGACCGGCAAACAAAGGCCTGAGGATCGCCGCAGCGCCTTCCGAGGTGTGCACCGATTCCGCCGCCGGAATGGCACGGCCCTCGCGCACGAGGGTCACACGGTATCGAGGCACTCCGTAGCGCGATTTCGGGTTCAGTGGCCGTACACCGTTCGAGGAACCGAGAGAGCTATCAACGGACATGTCCGCCTCTTTCTGAAATTATGTTCTAGCCCCACCCTTCACCAACCAAGGGTGGGGCGTAACGAAGGCGGCGGCACGGGGCTCTCGCAGGAAGCAGGCCTGGACAACCGGAGAGCGGGAAGGCCTGTCCCCTGCTCCCCAGCCACGGGGCGCACCATCTGGGAGTGGAATCTTTATCCCAGATCTTCAGGTGTGCCGAAACGGTCCAGGAATGAACGGGACAGATTCCGCTGGGATTGCATGAAACAAAATGTTTCCAGGAGTGATCATGAGCAGGCTTTTGACAATGGATGAAGCATCGGAGTATCTAGGCATATCAAAACTGACCCTCTACGGTTGGGTGTCAGCACGAAAGCTGGGTTTCGTGAAGGTGGGGCGTCTCGTGAAATTCAAGCAGCAGGACCTCGACAAGTGGATCGATCAACACACTGTGAAGGCACGAGTCGAGACGCAGAAGCTCCTCGATGGTCGCTCGATTCACGGATAGCAGAGAACATCCTCTAAGCGGCTTCGTATAAAGCGAGAGGGCGTAAAATGGGATTGACGAAACGACCCGATAGCTATTATGTCGCGTTCCGAGTCCTTACCTCCGAAGATGGTAAAACCCTTCGCCTTGCCCCCGGTGTGCCTGGCGCGAGACTCAAGCGCTGGAAAGTGGGAACTCTCAACAAAACAGCCGCCCGCGATATGGAAGCGGCCATCAAGACCAACCTTCTCCTTGGGAAAGTAGTCACTGAAGAAGCCAGGCCCCTGTTGTTCAGTGAGTGGGCGAAACAGTACCTCAATCTGGAGGAAGTGAAAGGTTTACGCACTTATCGCGACCGCGCGGAACGAGTCATGGGTCAGCTGGTGCCGTTTTTTGGTCGAAAGATTGTGAGCGAAATCAAGCCGCAGGACATTGAGATTTACCGCGCCAAGCGACTGAGGAAGAATGGCAAACCCGCCAGCCTGCAAACTGTGAACAATGACCATACCGCCTTGAAGCACTGCCTCAATGTTGCTGTCAGACGTGGGATTTTGCTAAGCAATCCTGCGGCCAAGGTGCCTATGCCTAACCCGCAGAACGAGCGGGACAGGGTACTGAGTGAGGATGAGTGGGCGCGACTCTACCAGGCATCGAAGCCACATCTTCGCCCAATCCTCCTCCTTGCCTACCAACTGGGGCAGCGATTCAGTGAGATTATTGAACTGACATGGGACCGAGTAGATTTGAGACGAGGTTTCATCCTCTTGCGGGCAGCAGACACCAAAACCAAGACGCGCCGGGAAGTTCCCCTAACCCCAGGGGTAAGGGCCACGCTTCAACAGCTGGCCAAAGTGCGGAGACTTGAGACTAGCCGAGTGTTCCTGTACAAGGGCAAGCCAATTCAGAGGATCTCCAGAGCTTTCAAGTCGGCCTTAAGAGGCGCAGGACTTCAAGACTTTCGTTTCCATGACCTTCGGCACTGCGCGTCAACCAACCTTCGGCGGGCCGGGGTAGATACGGCCACGGCAATGAAGATCATCGGTCACAAGTCTGAGAAGATGTGGAAGCGCTACAACGCGATTGAAGAGCGAGACTTGACGCAGGCAGCTGCGAAATTGGATAAGTATCTTCAAGCGACTGAGGCGGACACTGTAATGACACTTGCCGATTCCTCAGCCGCGCAGTAGAGTATCAAGTCATTGAAAAAAAAGAATGCCCCCGTAGCTCAGTTGGATAGAGCAGCGGTTTCCTAAACCGCGGGTCGCACGTTCAATTCGTGTCGGGGGCACCAATTTTTCAACACGTTAGCGAAACCTGCTCTGGCCGAATCGCCGCTTGTGCTAAATTTGTGCTAAACGTCCTTCCCGCATCGAAAATCGCCACCCCATCCCGCAAACTTTCCGGATAATGATGCGCATACCGCTGCGTCATCATCGGTGATTTGTGCCCGAGAATCCGCTGGACCTTGTACAAGTCCACACCCGCCTGCACCATGCGTGTCGCACAGGTATGGCGCAGATCATGGAACCGGAAATCCGACACCTGTCCGTGCTTCAGCGCCAACCGAAAACTCCGACGTAGGTTGGGAGCATCTAAGGGTGTGCCTGCCGCGCTCGTAAACACTAACTCCGAATCAACACGCCGGCCACGAGCTTGAAGGGCTTGCACCAGCGTATGACTGAGCGGAATCGTCCGCCGCTCCCCGTTCTTCGATTTAAACACCGTGGCTGTCCGTCGAGTGAGGTCCACGCCTGCCCAGGTGAGATTGAGAATTTCTCCACATCGCATCCCGGTATGGATCGCGAACACGATCACTTCCTGTAACCACGGTGCTGAAGCCGCAAGGAGCCGTCGTTCCTCCTCACATGTCAGCCATCGATCCCGCGTGTTGTTCTCCCGTTCCATGGACACCCGGCACACCGGATTGTCCTTCGTCCATTCCCATTCGCGACAGGCCAGATTGAAGGCCTTCTTCATGAGCGCTAATTCGCGATTGATCGTGGCCGGTGTGACCCCATCCGCGTACCGTTTGTTCTTATAGGCGACGATCATTTTGGGTGTCACGTGCTCCAACTTGGGATTACCAAAATGCGCGGTCAGATTCGTGACCATGTTCACATATCGACGGTAGCCCGACCGTCGGCTGGCATGCTCGCGCAAATAACGATCCATCAACTCCCCGAATGTCCTGGCTTCCTCTTTCGGCTTGTCAAAGTACTTGCCTTCCACAATCTGCACTCTGACTTTGCTTAAGATAGCTTCGGCCAACTTTTTGTCCGAGGTTTCGGTCGATCGCCGCACTTGCCGCCCTTGAAAGGTAAATGACATCCACCAGATATTGTTCCGTTTAACGAGCCCCATGCTGCTCCTCCTTCGTGCGTGGGCTCGGTGTGATGGTTTCCCCGTGGCGAGTATAGACCTCAGATTTGGCCGCTTCAATGAGGTGGTCTACGTCACCCTCTTTATACCGGGGCAGGCGGTGAGGCCTCATATTCGACGTAGAAGAAAAGCTGTTCAGCCAGGTCTGGATCGCCTCAGGGTCAAAGCGGACGAGGCCATGAATACGGCGGCACGGGATTTTATTCTCAGAAACCCAGAGATACAGTGTGGACGGCTTGATGTTGAGCCACGCCGACAGCTCTTTGACGGTGAGCATGTGCAGTCCCCCTAGCATGGGCTGCCCGCGTGACCGCCGGCAGACCGGTGAAACCGAGTAGGTTGTTTGAGCAAACTCCGGTGTCGGTCCTTCCACCTGGAGATGCCCCTGACAATTTCTTCCAGTAGCCATTCTTCCCCTCCAGGGGTGGCACAAATGACCGCCAACATCGGCGTCAGGGTGTCGCTCACCCATCGTTTCACATTCTGCAGGGTCTGCACCTGCTGTTCCTGGGCTAATCGCCCCTTCTGAAATCCCTCCGTCAGGAGGGCATACCACTCCAAGACTGGAGCCCGGTACCGTTCTTCATCTTCGGCATCCTTCGGAATCTGCCGGAAATCCACATACGAGCGAAGCAAGCCGATGACCAACTCCTTCCAATCGGCTTCGTCTAACGTGGCCAATGCTCTCGCGCACTGATCGGCGCGATCCTTCTTCAATTCCAATTCCCAGCGAGTCCCATACTCCTGCCAGTTCTCTTGTCCTTTGCTCTGGAGTTCGAGTCGTTTGTCGTAAATTCGCAACAGGGTCTGACTCTGCGGACTGCCGAAGTACAGGGTCTCACCCGTCGTCGCTCCGGTGCCATGCGTCAGGTTGGAGACGATATGCCGGACTTGTGCGGCACGCGTCACACATTGGCCTGCCGAGACCGCTTCTTTGATGGTCGAGACCGGCACCGTGCCCGTCCGATCATCCAGCGCACAATCAATGCGTGTGACATGGCCTTGTTGGGCATGGACCCACTTGAGCAGGTTGCGGATTTGATCCAGCGTCAGGGCGGACGCGAGGCCGCCCGAGAGATCTACATGGATTTCATTCGGACGCCGAGGCGCATTCGTGCCCAGTTTGCCGACCCCGCGCAGGCCATCTGCCCGCATCCAGGATAAGGGATACCCTCGGAAGCCACCCTTGGCCTTACTCCAATCGCCGCCGAGGACCTTCATGGTCTCTTGGGGATTGCTTGCCAGGACGGTAAAGGCCAGCCAATCAATGGTTAGTGTGAAGCTCGACTCCATGGACTCTATCGAACTCCTGTACGGAGCGCTGTAGGTAGCGCCCCCGTGTTACCAAGACGGGGGCCATTCCGCTCCGCCCCGCAGCCTCTCGGCATGCGGCGCGGACCGGCTTTGCCTCCCGGCCACGGACAACGATGTTGCTGTGTGACGCGCTCCGACTCGGACATTTGCACCTTCTTGTGAGCCCTGCTCTAGTTCGTCTCACCCTAGGCGAATCACCGGACTGAATCAAAGGCCCCGGAAGAGGTCACTAGGGGACACGAGGGGACAGCAGAGGACAGATTGTGTGACAGCTCAGACGCAAAAGGAAGTGAGCATAAGGAGGCGTATGTGCGCGTTCGTGCGCTCAGAGCGGCTATTGTGCGCATCGTTCAGAGCCAGAACATCGAGCAAACAAAAATCGGCTCGTTTTTGCTACCTGCGCGAAAAAAAGTTTGGAAGGCATTACGCGCCTTCTGGGATGGGTCAGAGGAGAGCGAAGCCGTGAAGTCAGCTCATCGTAAGGAAGCAGGATCGCTTGGTTAGGCTGACCGTTTCCAGCTTTCGACGATGAGGCCAGGAATGCGCTGGAAGTGCGCGAGGTTGTTCGTAATCAAAGGACGCTGCGCGTCCAAGGCGGTAGC
>JAHBTD010000043.1 GCA_019638775.1 Fimbriimonadaceae bacterium
CTGGAATCGAACCAACGACCCTCAGCTTAGAAGACCCACTGGACAGCACTGCGAATAAGAAAGACTGAATGGCACTGACAGCCCATAATCTCGCACAGATAAAGGGAAAATTAACTTTTCGCTGTTACGGAGTGAGATTATGTAAGATTGGCAACCGGGACCAAAATTGGGAGTGAACCGGGAGTGAAACCGGGATCAGGGTTTCTACTCTTTATTCTCTCCAACCTAGACTCTCCCACATCTCTTTCTGACGAGGTTCGTCTTCAATGCTATGAACGCACTCCAGCAGTTGTGGCCGAGGCCGCTGTTCGTTAACGGTTCTATATTTTGAAAAAATGAGGAGCCCCTCCATATCGTTTGTCCACAGAACCTACAAGAACCATCTAACGAAAAGCCTCGAAATACTTACCCAGAACCGGTATATTCCCGCTGTCCATACACCGGATGAATGAATAAAGCCTTGAGCTAAACAGCCAGCATACTCAACGGTTTTCCGCAGCAGGGCAGCGTTGGTCAAGCCGTACGACATCGAGTCCATATAGGATAAAGTCAGTGGCAAACCGAAATTGAGTGCGAATGGATCGATGACGGCACCGAGCGCTGACAAATACTCAGCCAGCGAACAAGGTCTAGGATACATCTACCAGGCCCGTCTCGCCCTGCTCCGTCTGTTGCAGTTGCCAGAGGACACCGCCGTCTTCTTCGAGATGGACGACGACCTCGATTTCATCGACGCCGACGGCGGCAAGTCTTTGGCCTCGCTCAAGCACAAGGCGGTCGGCGACAGGCTGACCGACCTGTCGACTGACTTCTGGAAGTCCGTCAACATCTGGCTAACGCGGTACAATCGCTATGGTCGTGCCGCATCAAACCTGCGGTTCTTCCTGTTCACCACCGGCACGGTATCGACCAATTCGTTCCTTGCCCGGCTCCTCCCAGCCCAGCCTGCCGCTTCTGGCGATGCGGCAACATTGACAGACCTGGCCAATGCTGCACTCGCCGATTCGACGTCTAAAGTCATCGCGCCGATCGCCACGGCGTTCAACGAACTGAGCGATTTGGAGAAGCAGGATTTTCTCGAACGCATATTGATCCTTGACGCAAGCCCGCGCATCGGCGACATCCCGACGATCATCAAGGACAATCACATGCGAAGCATCCGGCGCGAACACCGCGATTTTGTCTTTGAGCGGGTGGAAGGCTGGTGGACTGATGCCGTCATCAAGCAGTTGACCGGCGCGAGCAAGGACGGAATCTTCGGCTATGAGGTTTCAGACAAACTCTCCAACTTCTCAGAGGAATACAAGACGGACAACCTGCCCATCACCTTCCGCGGAAAGGTACCCGCCGAAGAGATCGACATTGAAGGCGATCCGCGGCTGTTCGTGGCGCAACTGCGCGAGATCGGTATTTCGTCCAGTCGGATTAGGAGTGCGATCCTAGACTACTACCGGGCATTCGAGCAGCGATCGTCCTGGGCACGCGAAAACCTACTGGTGTCGGGAGAGGTCGAGGAATACGAAGATCGTCTCACTGACGAGTGGAATCGCTACAAAGATGTCGCCTTTGAGAAATTGAAGGACGACAGCGCCGAGGATGCACTCCGCGAAGCTGGCGCAACCCTTTACAACTGGGTGGAGTTCGAGACTGCGAAGCTCGAATCGCTGCGCATCCGCGCACGGGTAACGGAGCCCTACGTCCTCCGCGGCAGCTTCCACATCCTGGCCGATTCCACGCCCGAACCTAGGGTCTACTGGCATCCCAGGTTCCTCGATCGCCTCGTCGAGGTGCTGGGGCTAACCTCGTGAAGCGATGGAACCAGCGCCCCTTCGAGATTCGGAACCTGTTCAATCCTGCCTTCTGCGGTCTGGTGCTCTTCCGCGCCCTGCATGGCTACGAGGAAGAAAGCGCTCACAGCATGCCCTTCTCGCTATCGCTGCTTGTGCTGCCTTTGTGCCTGCACAAGGATTCGCGTGAGGTGATCGCCGGAAGCCCGCGCAGCTACCTGCTCAAGACCACGGAGAAGAATCAGCAGATCATGGTTGGCTTCGCCGACCGGGTCACGCAGATGCTGCCCTATGCCTTCGAGGCGTTTGGCCTACTGATGGAAAGGGGCTGCATCGCCATCGCGGACGACGGTCGCATCCAAACCGTGCCCGGCAAGATTCGGAAGACCGTCAGAGGAACAGCCGAGACCGTCTCCTGCCAAAAAGTGGCCCGTATTGTAGGAAGGGAATTCGCACGAATTGCTGACCGTGCGACCGTTTACACGACTTTCGGGATTCGGCCATGAGGATCAGATCCATCCACATTTACAGCCACAACGGCCAGCGCCGCGATATCCGCTTCAAGGTGGACGGGCTTAACATCATCACTGGCCGCTCCTCCACCGGCAAATCCGCGCTCTCCGAGATCATTGAATACTGCATGGGACGGTCTTCTTTTAACGTTCCTGAAGGCGTCATTCGCGACAAGGTAGCCTGGTTCGCGGTGATATATCAGTTCCAAAACGAACAGGTGCTGATCGCCAAGCCGACGCCACCCCGTGGCGCCGCCAGCTGCAGCACGGCGATGCTGCGAAGGGGTGCCCAGTTGCAGGCGCCCGAGTTCCAGGATCTAACGGTCAGCACCGACGACGACAGCATCGTCGAACTTCTGTCACGATTGCTGGGGATTCCCGAGAACCGCACCGATGTCGCGCTCGATCAAAGCCGTCAGAGTTTCGACGCTAACGTCAAGCACACGTTCTACTATCTGTTCCAGAAGCAGGGGTTAGTTGCCAATAAGGATCAGCTTTTCTACCGCCAGAACGAACAGTTTCAGCCGCAAGCGATTCGCGATACGTTGCCGATCCTACTCGGCGTCTCATCACACGACCGCTACGAACTGGAGTCCCGGTTGCGTTTAGCGCAGCGGGATCTTAGGATCAACAGCAAGCAGCTGGAGCAAGCGCGCGACGTCGTCAACGCATCGCACCAAGATGCCATCGGCCTCTATTCTGAAGCGAGGACGGTCGGCGTCATCGGCAACATTGACGACAACCCGAATGCTGACGAGATTATTCACGCATTGAGGTCGGCACTGTCGTGGACGCCCGAAACGGTGGCCGACGACGATGTCAGCCGAATTTCGCTCCTGGAGGAGGAGCTGAACCAGTTGCGTCGGGAGCGCCGCGATGCTCAGACCAGGATCGATGCGGCGAGGCAGTTCGCCAAGCGGGCGGGCGGCTACGAAAGCGAGGCCGCCGAACAGGTTGACCGGCTGGCCTCGATCAAGGCTCTGCCGAAGAACCCCCAAAGCGGCGAATGGCAATGGCCGTTCACCGAGCAGAACTTGGCGCTGGGATCCCCGGTGGCTACAATCTTGCTCAATGAGCTGGAATCGCTGGATAAGGAATTGCGCATCGCCAGCGTCCAACGCCCCAAACTTGAAGCCTACCTGACCGAACTAGCCGTCAAAACAGACAGAATCGCGGGCGCCATTAAGCAGAAGGAAGCGGAGCTATCCGCAGCTATCTCGGCGAACGAGGTCATCGCCCAGATGGGCTCCCGCAACAATGCAGCTGCGCGCGTGGTTGGCCGCATCAGCCTTTTCCTGGAGAGACTTCTCCCGAACGAAGATCTTACCAGGCTAGAGGCGGAGAATCGCCGCCTCAATAACAAGGTCAAGCAGCTTGAGGAACAGATCGGCGCCGACGACAGTAATGAACGCCTGACCTCGATCCTAAATCTTATCTCGGCACATGTCTCCCGGTACATCCAGAAGTTCCAGGCCGAGTTCTATCCCTACCCTGCGCGGCTCAACCTACCGCAGCTGACCATCATCTTCGATCGCCCTGAACGTCCAGTCCCGATGAGCCGAACCGGGGGTGGCGAGAATCATCTGGCTTACCACCTGTCGGCATTACTCGCCCTGCATCTGTTCGCGGCACAGAACAACCGCCCGATCCCTCGTTTTCTGCTGATCGACCAACCGACACAGGTCTACTTTCCGTCCGAGCAGGTCTATAAGGACGCCGACGGCTCGGTACAAAAAACTGAAGCCGACGCCGACCTCAATGCCGTGCACCGACTGTTCGAGCTATTGCTAATGTTCACCCGTGAGGACGTCCCCGGCTTTCAGTTGATCGTCACAGAGCACGCGAACCTTCGTGACCAGTGGTTCCAAGAAGCGTTGGTGGAACCGCCTTGGACAAAACCGCCGGCGCTAGTTCCAGAAAGCTGGCAAGCCCAATGATCTATGGTTCCAACACCTGGACAATCGTTTCTTGTTCACAAAAGAACGTAACATTACTAGAGCCTCACCGTTGTGCTCACGATTTATACCTTCCTCAGTATTTTTCGTTGCCATTGGGATTGACGGCGGCGAGTCTGGCCTTAGCATCCACATGACCTTGGTCCGCTGCTTTGCTATACCAGACTCTAGCCTCTGAATGGTCCTGTGCCCCCCCTTGACCGTTCTCATAAAGTCTACCGAGATTGTATTGAGCAGTAGCATAGCCTTGCTCGGCTGCCTTGCGGAACAAGGCGCGGGCATATGCATTGTCCTGCGGTCCACCTAGACCCTTGAGATACAGCAAACCAAGATTGTTCTGCGCCCCCGCATAGCCTTGCGTAGCTGCTTCGCGAAATAAGTAGCGGGCGTATACATCGTCCTGTAGCCCACCTTGACCATTGTGATATAGAACACCGAGATTATCCTGAGCTGCGGCATTGCCTTGCTTGGCTGCTTTCTCATACCAGGCCCGGGCCGCTACATGGTCCTGGGCGACCCCTAAACCATTGCTATAAAGTACGCCAAGCTTGTATTGCGCATAAGCCTGCCCCTGATCGGCTGCCTTTTGGTAGACTACCATTGCAACCTGATAATTACCCTCCCTATAAGCCTTGTCTCCTTCGGAAGTAGAAGGTGCGAGGAAGATTTCGGCTGCGACCCAGAATAAAATTAGCATAGTCATAAGAACAGAAGTTACAGCCCATCCCCAAATCTCTTGACGCTTGGTAAGCTTGTGGATGACTTTATTTATTGGACCAATATAATAACTACCAAAACAAAAATATATAAATTGGCTTATCCATGGACTATCTGTTGATTTTGGATCGACACTAAAAACCAGTATTTTTAAGATTGCTACAAATGGTGTAGTGACCACAGTGATAATAACTGTGGTCAGAAATGTCTTTTTGAAACTTCCTTTTCCGCCGACGATCCTATTCGGAATAAATATAAAAAGTGACCAAGCAAGAAGAATGGATAGCACTACTAAAAAAAAAGTTATTTCACTAATCAAGGGGACAGATTCGAAAAGAGAAGGAAAACTTTTTATTCCGGAGGCCTTATCTATAAAGGAAATGATTAACAGCACGAAGAAGAGATAAGACAAAGCGGTTTTTAGACTCAGTCTTCCCTGATCGATTACTGTGGCATAGTGCATAGGCTTTGTGAGAAGACTTAGATATGTCCATGCAAACTTTCGCAGTTCTTTAGTTGGATGATGTACTGTAACATGCAAAAGACTACGCCAGATCGATTGATTGTGCTCCTCACGTCTACGCAATGTCTCATCCATATGAAACTGCGCGATGACTAATTGGAGCATATGGTGTATTTCGGGATTTAAATCCCAAATAGATTTTGGATAAACGCGTTTATCCCTCATCGATATTGTTGTGCATAAAACCTCCTCTGATGATTCCTTTCTATTTCTTGCGCTACTTCTCAAGCAGCCGGCACGAGAAATGCCTCGATAATTTGCATCGTCCGTTAGAACATATAAGCCGATTAGAAGGTTCTTAAGACTATGTTCCTTAAAAAAATTGCTCTTGTGAGGCCTCAGGCACCTTAATAAATCTTGAACAAAGCCAAGGATTTCAGCCTGACCTAATTTACTGCTGTCGAGAACAATAGCGATTTTTAGCTTCTTCAGGTTACTTTGATCAAAGAACAATGCAGAGCTACCGCAGACATTCCATTTTAAAAACGCTTCATTTATAGATAAAAAGACTTGCGGTGGAATCCACGAAGGTAACGTGCCTGCGATTGTACCTTGACTAAGTTCTCGAGCTTCCGAACTGCCAAATGGCCCCACATACCCAATGGAAATAAGCCCTTGCTCGATCAATAACTTGACTTTACTCCGGTCCGGTTGCAATGAAGAACTGCAGTTCGAACAATACCTGCCATCCCCCATTACTCCACAATTTAAGCAGCGGAATATGTTGCCGAATTCCAAAGCGATCCTCAGATCAACATTGAAGTACTAGTGCAATTGTTGCAATTAGCAGAGATATCTGCACTACTTAGTTACTCCCTCTACCGCTGCTATTGAGTTGTCTAACCTTTAAACATCATCATGCCAACGCCGTGACCAAATCGCCCTATAGAGTTCAATACTTCGCATTGCACCTGCTTAACCTCTCAACTGCGACGCAGTGGAGAATACATTGAGACGATACTCTGCGCAAGAATGATCAGAGGATGATTACTACTTTGACCATATGAATCAAGTGAAGCGGGGGCTTCGCCCCCGATCCCCCCGGCCGTCCGGTCCAGTGGTCCGGAACGGCCGGGCGGCCTCGTTGGGCGGAGTCTTTGCGTTCCGAATCTCCTCATGGTTTTAGTATCCCTACTCTCTTCCCTGTCTTTGTAAGCAACGATCCAACAGAACGGCGGCCAAGCTAACGCATCGCCGCCTACTACAAGGACGGAGCATTGTTCCCTCTCACCCGTGAGGGATAGTGGTCGGGCGACAGGGAGAAATGGATTAGAGTATCTCACCGGCGCCCCGTCAGTCCCGCACAGTCGATACAGAGCCAGATTTCGCATGTAACGTCATGCTCCCTATAACAAAACCGCACCCATGCCGGTTCAAATTGGCAGAACTCGCAGAGCCGTTCCTTCGTATGCTCCGGACAGAGCCAGGCTTTGCGCGCACGATCATACGTGGTCGCTTCCCGTCCGCAACAAGCTGGACCAAAAAGACTCGGCAGCTTCAGATCGCATCGATGCCAGATCATGCTCACACCTCCTGATAAGCGAGCCCCTTTCCCAACACCAGTTGCAGAATCGTGCCGCTAAACCAAATGGGATGCCCCGAGAGCAGATCCTCCCAGGTCTTGATGAACACGATTCGAGGGATTTCGATCTCCCCTCTGATCCGTCGGTAGGCATTCCGGGTAGACCATTGATGCCGCATCTCTTCCCACAGCCGACTGATGGGAAAGCCGAGGGAGCGTTTCCAGGACCAGCACATATTCACGTAGCCACATTGATCCTGGACGTACTGACTGATGACGTAGCGACTCAGCCGGTTTCGGGAACGATGACTTGGCTGATAGGCCTTGATCCAGACGACCGGAGCCCCGTGCAGGGCCTGCCATTGCGCCGAGAGCCATTCCTGGGAGATCCAGAATCGCCGGGCGCGTTCCCCATCTGGCACCCGCCAGGCCCAGAAGATATGGAGCACCCCATGCCCTTCTTCCGTTCGGACCTGGTAATACTCCAACCCCTGAAAGCCCAGCTGGCGTTCGATCCGTTGCCGCAGCTGCTTGTGATGGTAGGTGAGCTTTTCCGCATCCCCGCCTTCCGCCGTCGACAGCGTGACCCACAGCACCTGGAACTGGTGGCATTCCCAGAACCAGAGCAGTGACCGCACCCGGTGATAGCCCCGTTTCTGCTTTCTGGTCCATTCTCCGGCGACGGGTTCCCGCCGGAACTCCTTCCAGCGGCTCATCGGGCACCTTCCGGCTGAGGAATCACCGGCCTCAGGCCAGCAGCGAGAATCCGTTCCAATTCCTCAATGGGAATCCGCACCGCTCGCACCGACGGCTTCACATAGGCAATCTGCCGCTTCAGGATGTACTTCCTGATTGTGCTTTCCTTCAGCCCTAACCGATTGGCCGCTTCTCGAATAGTGATCAATTTTGTACTGACCATCAGACACCTCCTTAAAAAGTGATTGTTAAGAGTCACGCTTGTTAGTTTTTAGGCGTGATTACTCTTGACAGCCATTAGCAGTGAGGAGGTACACTTGCCAAACAAATTCCGGTCAAGATGGCCCTTCAGCACGACACTTTTTTCGGTAGTGTTGGGATCAGGAAAATTGAGAGGGTTCGGCATGAAAAAGGAGTGGAAGGCATGAGCGCACAGGGGAAAGCCGAGCAGGACTTCCAACTGGAGTACCAGAAAGCGATTGAACGTATCCGCACAATGCCGGATGGCGCCGTCGGGTGGGTGCTCACGTTCCTGCAAACGAACCTCGAAGCCCTGACACCAACGGAGTGGACCCTGGTGGCGTTCGAAGTCGCGGCCTTTGTCGATGAGACGGGAGATCGATTCGGCGGGATGGTCGCCCCGGAAAGTGGCTGGAGCGTGGAAGGAGTGCCCAACGCGAAGAACTATCAGACGATACCCAGTCGCAAAGAAACCCAGGACATTCAGGCGACAGTCCTGGAGCAGTTAGAACTCTACTGGCACGAAGGTTACACCGCCTTCACCTTTCCGCAGATGACACTGGTC
>JAHBTD010000044.1 GCA_019638775.1 Fimbriimonadaceae bacterium
GCTCGTGGTCTCCCGCCTGACCAAACGGCTCCGTCACCTTCAAATGGACGGCTTTGCCTCCTACTACGAGTATGTGACACAGGACGACAGCGGCGAAGAGTTCACACGCATGCTGGATCTTCTGTCGACCAACAAGACGGATTTTTTCCGCGAGCCCAAACATTTCGATTTCCTGCGGGAGCGCATCCTACCCACGTTGGAAAAAGAGAAGCAGATCCGCATCTGGTCATCCGCCTGCTCAACCGGCGAAGAACCCTACACCATCGCGATGACCCTGTACGAAAGCGTCCGTACCCCGGAGCAATGGAACTTTCAGATTCTTGCCTCGGATATCTCGACTCGTGTCTTGGCACATGCCGCCAAGGGACTGTACGCGGAGGAGCGGGTACGGGAAGTTCCGGCAGAGATCGTGAAACGGCATTTCCTCCAGGGACGCGGAGACAGTGAGGGGCTCGTGAAGGTCAAGCCGCATCTCTCGGGAATCATCAAATTCCGCCGGCTCAATCTGATGGACGATCGGTTCCCCATCAAGGCCCCGCTCGACCTGATCTTCTGCAGAAACGTGATGATCTACTTCGATCGCCCCACACAGGAGCGCCTGGTGAACAAGTTCTATCATCACCTCAAGCCGGGCGGATATTTGTTCATCGGGCACTCGGAAAGCCTGCAGTGGGTCTCCCATCCCTTCAAATCAATTGCCCCGACCATCTACTGGAAGGAAGCCTGACCGAGATGCCCGCTATTGACACCGATACATTTTCTCATATCCGCCGGATGCACGATCGCCGGTTTCCTCACGAAATCGCCTGCATTCTGCCGGGTGAATTTTTCGTGAGCCGGGAACCGATGGTGGTCTATACCGTCCTCGGTTCCTGTATTTCCGCCTGCATTCGCGATCCGATCGTCGGCGTCGGCGGCATGAATCATTTTATGCTTCCCGCACCGAAGGAACACCAATCCGGAGACTCCTGGGGCGGGGAGTCGACACGCTATGGCTCGTTCGCCATGGAACAACTGATCAATGAGATTCTCAAACGCGGCGGGGTGAAACATCGTCTCGAAATCAAACTGTTCGGCGCCGGGAGAATCTACGAAGGCAACATCGATGTCGGTGCCCGCAATACCGAATGGGTGCTGCAATTTCTGAAGACCGAAGGGTACGCCGTCGCCAAAAGCGATCTCGGCGACGTGTACCCCCGGAAGGTGTACTACTTTACGGATTCCGGTCGCGTGCTGATGAAAAAGATCGAACGGGTGAAGAATCGTACGATCTACGAGCGGGAGTCCGCCTACCAGCATCGGATCGCAGAGGAGCCGACGGCACAGCAGGGCGAGATCACGCTGTTTTAATATTCATCTATGGCGGTAGCCTCGTGCGGGAGGCACCAACGAGACCTGAGAGGTTTGACAATGGCGAAAGTGCGAGTCCTGACGATCGACGATTCCGCGCTGATGAGACAAGTGTTGGCTGAGCTGCTGTCGAAAGATCCCGACATCGAGGTCATCGGCAGCGCACCGGATCCCTATGTCGCCAGAGAGAAGATCAAGGCGCTCAATCCGGATGTGCTGACCCTGGATGTGGAAATGCCGAAGATGGACGGCTTGACCTTCTTAGAAAAGCTGATGCGGGGACGTCCTACACCGGTGATCATGGTCAGTTCCTTGACCGAGGCCGGCTGCGAGACCACACTCCGCGCGCTGGAGCTCGGGGCGGTGGACTTCATCACCAAGCCGAAGATCGATCTTCGCCAGGGCATGGACGACATCGCCGCCGACTTGATCGCGAAGGTCAAAGGCGCAGCCACCGCGTCGCTCCGACAGACGCCCGCGGCAGGCGCACAGACTGCTGTGAGGCCGACCCAACTGAACTCGGCCATGATCAAAACGACCGACATGATCATCGCGATCGGATCTTCGACCGGCGGGACCGAAGCCGTGAAGGAGGTCATCCAGGTGCTGCCACCCAATACCCCTCCGATATTGATCACGCAGCATATGCCTGAAAAGTTCACGAAAACCTGGGCCGATCGCATGAACGAACTCTGCCGCATCTCCGTGAAAGAAGCCGAAGACGGGGACAGCGTGTTGCCCGGTCATGCGCTCATCGCCCCCGGCAACTACCATATGACCTTGGTTCGCAGCGGTGCGCGGTATTCGGTGCGTATCAATCAGAACGAACCGGTGAACCGCCATCGCCCCTCGGTCGACGTCATGTTCGACTCCGTGGCCCAATATGCGGGAGGGAATTCGGTCGGTGTCATCCTGACCGGGATGGGCGGCGACGGCGCAAAGGGCTTACTCAAGATGAAACAAGCCGGAGCCTATACCATCGCGCAGGATGAGGCGTCCTGCGTCGTGTTCGGCATGCCCAAAGAAGCCATCAAGCTCGGCGCAGCCGACGTCGTGCGCCCGCTCAAAGACATTGCCGCAACCGTGCTGACTCATGTCACCCGTGCCTGATCCTTCACCTTTGCCGAAAAGGAGCCGGAATGAAAATCACGAAAGAAGTCAACAATCGCAAGGTGACCTTGAAGCTGGAAGGTAACTTTACATACACCCAGCGCAAACCGTTTCAGGAAATGCTGAAATCGGTCGCCGTGGACGGAGTCGACCAGATCGTCATCGATCTCTCTCAAGTGGCATTTCTCGACAGCGCGGCATTGGGGCTCTTGATGATTTCCCACCGCCAATTGCAGGCCGAAAAACGCACCCTGTCGCTGGCCTACCCGCAGCCCACGGTCCGGCAGATTATCGAGTTGGCCAATCTGCACAAGACGATTCCGCTGATCGATGCGGACGCGCCGTCGATGATTAAGAAGAGCGCCTGAGTCTGATCCGCTGTCATGGAAGGAGTCGGGCATGCAGATTACTGAACGGCGTGTCGGAAATGCCGTCATTCTCGACCTGGTCGGGGAGCTGACCTACGCCAACCGCGCGACCTTCAAGGGGGCGGTCGATCGCGTGAAATCGCGCGGGTGCCGCCAGGTGATCCTCAACATGCACGGGGTTCGATTTTTGGATAGTTCAGCACTGGGGACCTTGGCGCTCGTGGCGCAAAGCCTGAGCGGCACGCCGGGACGGATCGGGTTGCTGAACCCGCAAAGTTACGTGAAAGAGATCATCACCTTGGCCAATCTCCATCAAATGTTGCCGGTCTACCACTCGGAGCAGGACGCCATTGCGGCAACCGACCTGCCCGCGGCCGGTTGAAAATTCTCAGGAGCAGTCTACGTGGGTGAGCCCGCACCGCAGAGCACACCGCCGGTCGACGTCGCGACGGCACCCAAACCGGCGCCGGTGATTTTACTCGTCGACGACGACGAAATCACCAGGATCGGCATGGCCGGCCGGTTAAAGCGTTTGGGGTATCGTGTAATCGAATCCGTCGATGGAAGCGCCGGATTGGCCGCCATCCGCGCGCACCGACCGGACTTGGTGATCCTCGATTGGATGATGCCGGGCATGGATGGGCCCAGTGTCTGTGAAGCGATTCGTGCGGACCCGGAGTTACGATCGAGTCAGGTCGTACTCATGACGGCGCATGACCGGCCTGAACAGATTGCCGAAGGCCTCTCGCGCGGCGCCGACGATTTTCTCAGTAAAGCCGCCAGCAAGCAGGAAGTCTTGGCGCGAGTGCAGGCCAGCCTCCGGTCCAGCGCTCTGGTCCGTGAAATTGAGCGCACCCGGGACGATCTGGATCGGTCGCACAAACTCCTCTCCGCCAAACAGCATGAGCTGGAGAACGAGCTCCAGTCGGCCGCAGCCTTCGTGCGCGCGCAACTCCCGTTGCCGGGGATTCCGGCGCCGGGCATCGCCATGCACTGGGCCTATCAACCGTCCCTCGCCTTAGGCGGGGATCTCTTCCAGGTCTGTCCCTGGGGGGCGGATGCGCTCGGGTTGTATATTCTCGATGCGTCCGGCCACGGGGTCGCCGCAGCGCTGCGCGCGGTGGGACTCATGAGTTTTCTCCGTGAAGACAACCTCGTGAAAGTCGTGGGCAGCTTCGATCCCGGAGCGATCATCAACGAAGCCAACCGCCGTTTTCCGTTAAGCCAGGACGGCGAGTATTTTACTCTGTGGGTGGGCCGCCTCGATCTCACGTCATATGAATTGTCGTATGCCACGGCGGGCCATAGCGGCGCATTTCTGCATGCCGCCAACGGTGACTCCCGATGGCTGGCCTCCGCGAGCCTGCCGTTGGGATTCGATCCAGCCTCGACCTTCGAAAGCGCCCGCACACAATTACAACCGCACGACCGCCTCTACCTGTTAAGCGACGGTATTTACGAAGCGCCGTCGACGACCGGCGAACTCTGGGGCAGGCCTCGCCTGCAAGCCACACTCGAAGAGCATCGCACCGCCGGCCTGGTTCACAGCATTACGGAAACCATGGCCATCGCCCACCAATGGCTGGGCGGAGACATCTTTCCCGATGATGTCGCGCTGCTCGGGCTGGAAATCCAAGACCGGTCGACCGCGCACGAGGGGAGGAGCTAGTGGAATCTCAATCGATCATGGACCTGACCGCCGCGCTCGATCGGTTGGACGGGGACCAGGAACTGTTTGTCACGCTGGCCGAGCTGTTCGTCGAACGGACTCCGCCGGCGCTCGCCGCCATTCAGGCGGCGACGACCGCAGGCGATCTCCCGACTCTGATCAAGGAAGCCCACAAGTTGAAGGGGTCGGCCATGGAGTTCTGTGCCAAACCGACGGTGGCCTCCGCAGCCCACCTCGAAGAAGCCGCGCGCAAGGCCGCCGTACAGGAACTTGCCGCACTGGTCGAACAGGTGCAGGCAGAAGCGGGACGCCTCACGGCGGCGCTGGCGACAATCATCGAAAAAGGATTTCCGACATGAGCGTGCCGGAGTCCTTCCGCACCCTCTTGGCCGTCGTCCCCGATTCCGAGGTCTTGGCCCTCATCCTGGAACAGGCACAGGCTCGCGACATCTCTGTCGTCACCGCTCCGGACCCGAAGGCGGCGCTGGCCATGGTGGAGATGGCATTACCCGAGCTCGTCATCACCGACCTGTTCTTACCGGAACGCAGCGGGCTCTTGCTCGTTCAGCACATGCGAACACGATGTGCCACCACGGCAATTGTCGCTTCGGCCGACACCGCGGATGAGGGGACGGTCCTCGAGGCCATGCGTGCCGGCGCCACAGACTACGTTCCTCGACCGACCGGTGCCAAGGAAATCGGACTGGCGTTGGATCGAGCGATCCAACGGCAACCCCGCCCGGTGGAGGCGATACCGGGCATCGAGCAACTGGACTACCGTCTGACCATCGGCACCGATCCCCACCACGTCGAAGCCTGCGTGACCTGGTTGATCGAGCAAACAGCCAATAAGCTCCCGGAATCCCAGCGACTGCACCTCCGGGCCACGCTGATCGAACTCATCGTCAACGCCGTGGAACATGGCAGCCTGGAAATCCAGTATCACGAGAAACACCAGGCGCTCAGCACCGACCGATTCGATGCCTTGATCGAGGCGCGCCGGCGTGACCCGCGTTTCGCCGAACGTCGCGTGGTCGTTCGGGCCGGGCACGACCTCCGCCGCCGCCGACTCCACTACGCGATTGCGGATGAGGGGAACGGGTTCACCTGGGACCGCTTTCTCACGAAGAGCGACCAGCCCTGCGACAGCCGTGACGCCAATGGACGCGGGGTCTTTCTCGCCAAGGCGTTCTTCCCCGATTTGACCTATAACGAACGCGGCACGCAGGTGACCTTCTCCGTACCGCTGCCGTAAGCACCGCCGCTCGCTGACTTGACGCGTCTCCGCCCCGCAGTTTATCTTTCACCCCCTGAGACCCGCGATTCACCCCGATTCACCATGAGGCTCCGCATGATTCGTCCCGCTCACCTCGTGCTCTCCTGTGTCCTCCTGTCTGTCTTGACCGGTTGCGTCGGCGCGGAGTGGGTCCATCCGACGCGCCCGAAAGACCAGTACGCCCAGGACTACAACAAGTGTCAGGCCGACACCCTTCGCGATCCCAAGCTACAGCAGGGCATCCAACTGCTGATCATTCAAGCCACGGAACGGTGTCTACAGAAACAAGGGTGGAGGCTCGTCGAAAAAGAGTAACCGTTCCTCGCGTCGCTCTTGCCACCCGCCGACCACGTCCTCACACACTCTCCCTGCCCATGGCGATCCGTCTTGTCCGTCCTCACCGTCCTTTTTGTTGACGACTCGCCCGAGGTCCGCTATGTAATGAGGAGAGCCAGACCGCCATCGCAATACCATAACTGGAAGCCTACCCATGAAGCGTATTGACCTGATCGCCGGAGCACGACCGAATTTCATGAAAATCGCGCCGATCATCGACGCATTGCATGCCGCACAAAAGCGAGGCGGGGACGCCCTGCGCTACCGACTGATTCACACCGGCCAGCATTACGACAAGGCCATGTCGGGCAGTTTCTTCGAGGAACTGGGCATTCCCGATCCCGACATTAACCTGGAGGTGGGGTCGGGGACCCAGGCCGAGCAGACCGCTGGCATCATGGTGGGCTATGAAAAGGTGCTGGCGAAAGACACGAGCGATCTCTGCCTGGTGGTGGGGGATGTGACCTCGACCATGGCCTGTTCGATCGTGGCTCGAAAAATGGGCATACCGGTCGCCCATGTCGAAGGCGGCATCCGCTCACACGACTGGACCATGCCGGAAGAGATCAATCGCGTGGTGACCGACTCGATCACCAATTGGTTTTTCACCACCAGCGATACGGCCAACGACAACTTGCGCCGGGCCGGTGTCCCCGAGGACCGTATCTTTTTCGTGGGCAACACCATGATCGACACCTTGCTCAAGCACGAGGGACGGTTGCGGCCCCCGGCCTGCTGGACAACCCTCGCGCTGAAACCGCAGCAGTACTGCGTGGTGACGCTGCATCGCCCGGCGAACGTGGACGGTGAGCACAAGTTGCTCGCCCTATTACAGGCCATTGCGGACGGCACGCAGGGCCTGCCGGTCGTCTTTCCCGTGCACCCGCGTACCGCCAAAAATCTTCGTGAAGCGGGCCAGGCACTCCCGTCGATGCACTACGTCGATCCGTTGGGCTATCTCGAGTTTAACTACCTCGTGAAACATGCCCGTGGCGTCATTACCGATTCGGGCGGAATCACGGAAGAAACGACCGTGCTGGGCGTGCCCTGCTTGACCTTGCGCGACAACACCGAGCGACCCGAGACCGTGACGATCGGCACCAACGAACTCATCGGTACCGACCCCGGCAAACTTCCGCCAGCCTTAACGCGCTTGATGGCCGGGCAGTGGAAGAAGGGCGCGATTCCACCGAAATGGGACGGGAAAGCAGCGGAACGAATTGTGAAGCAGCTGGAGAAAGTCCTCGCATGACGGAACAGGAAAGTCCGGTAGCACAGGAAGCAACACGGACTCTCGACCTCAGTGTCTCTCCCGTGTGTCGTCATGAATATTAGGTTGCATCCGCATGCCAGAGGTCGATTGGAGGAACGAGGAGCAACGGAGGAAGATGTCCGGCTCACGGTCGAAAACGGCGAGCGCTTCGCTGCAAAATACGGTAGAGCCGGCTTCCGTCGCAACTTCCCCTTTGACCGTGAGTGGATTGGCAAACACTATGCAACCAAACAGGTTGAAGCCTATGCGGTGGAAGAGCAAGGTTGGCTGGTCATCACTGTCGTGGTCAAATTCTTCTGAAGAAGGAGAACGTATGAAGCTCAGCTACGATGCGAAATACAATATTGCGTATCTGCGTTTGCACGAAAAGACGGAACATGTCATCACTATTAAAGTCAGCGATGAGATGAACATCGACATGGCACCGGATGGCACCGTCTACGGAATCGAACTGTTGAATGCGAAGGAACAATTGGCGGATGACCATGGCGCCCTGATCGTGGAATCGGAAGGGCAGCGGCGTGAAATTCCACTGACGGCATAAGCGATCCTTGACCTTGCGCGACAACACCGAGCGACCCGAGACCGTGACGATCGGCACCAACGAACTCATCGGTACCGACCCCGGTAAACTTCCGCCGGCCTTGACGCGCTTGATGGCCGGGCAGTGGAAGAAGGGCGCGATTCCACCGAAATGGGACGGGAAAGCAGCGGAACGAATTGTCGCGCAGTTAGGAAGGCTGCTCCTCGGATCATGAGTACATTGCAATACTCACGAGCAGACTGACACCTCGAAGAGAGAGTAGTTGCATGATTTGCACTATCAGTGCATATTATCCGCATGTGGATTGCGAGGGAAGTTGAAGGGCTTATTCGGCGCATGGCGAAGCAGTTTCCCGCTGTGCTCGTCACCGGCGCGAGACAGACCGGCAAGACCTCTCTGCTGCGGCATCTCTATCCCCGTACCTCCTATCTGACTCTCGATCTCCCGGCGAATGCGGAAGCCGCGCGCACCGCACCC
>JAHBTD010000045.1 GCA_019638775.1 Fimbriimonadaceae bacterium
AAAGCAGAGCCAGCACTCTGCTGTTGCGCCCAGGCGAAGACCTGTTCATCGGCCTTCCCGGACAATCCCACATCGCCGGTGCGAAAGGCCGTCTTCGTCGGCCGCAACAACTTCAGCCGCGATGCGATAGACTCGGGAACATTTTGAGGGGACAGGATGGTCAGGCACGCGGAATGACTTTCGCTTCGTCAATCACCTGACTGGCATACTCAAGCGCGGCAGTGACATCGTGGGTCGTCAGCCCGGGGTAGGCGTCAATAATCCCGGCTATGGTATGGCCACCGGCCACCATGCCGAGGATGTCCGTCACCCTAATGCGGGTGCCCCGAACCGTAGGCTTTCCGCTGCAGATGTTTGGATCGACAACGATACGATCATCCACCACGCTCTCCTCGCCGGCCAGTCAACTACATCAAACGCTATGCTCATACATCTAGGCTGTCAAGAAAGCCCTCAACGGCATACTGGGAGAAGAACTGCTGCAGGCCAAGAATCGAGAGCACCAAGGCCTAACAAGAGAAGGCCTGGGGTTTGCGCAGGAACAGCATACGAGCCCGCTTGCGCTGGCTTGCTTTCAGTCCAGAATAAATGGGACGTGGAGCCGGCGAGTGGAATCGAACCACCGACCTGCGGTTTACGAAACAAGCCAGGACATTTTTTGAAACGCTCGGTGTGCCAAATGGTTTCCCCGTTTTAACTGCGAAAACAGTCACTTGCGTGCATTCTATTGATTCGATTGTTTCGAGGTGTATAGGTGGGTTTTGAAAATTTTTAGCACAAATTTAGCACAGGCCAATGGGGTGAACCCCTTCAGTGAGACAGTTTCCCATTAGCACACTTCAGGTTGATTACCTTGCTTCCTCTTGCAAGCTCCCCTGTCAAGGAGACGCCGCAAAAGAGAACTTCGAGCTTCTAATCGTGTCCGATACCTGTCAGGCGGGAGCCTGGCAATGCGTCATGAGGCCGTTCTTCGTTAAACTCTGTAACTATGTAACCATTCTGTGGGTATCTCCCGGACATGTTTGAGCGACTCGAACACCTAGGCATTGAGGACTTCGGTTCGGTACGCGCGATTGAAGCGCGCGATGAACGGATTTTGATCGGGTTTGCCCGGCTGAATACACGGTAGCCCAATGCCCTGATCCTCACACCAGGCCATAAACCGGTCGGCGGTCATACCATTATCGAGTCGAATCGCGTCCGCCAATGAGCCTCGCGGAGTCAGACCGCGTTCTTCCAAGGCATCAAAAGACCGTACTCCATCGCTCATTCGGAGCGTAAATCGAATGTAGCATTTGTGTCCGGCTCAACTCCGTACAAGACTGCCCTTTGACTATGCCTCACCAAAGCTGTCCCTTGTCACTGCATAAAACCACGTCCACCATGAGCGCCACTCCACGAGTTATCTAAAGTCATCTCGACGACAGAATCTATAACCTCATTGAAAAGAAACCGACTGAAAATGCGTTCGGCGCGCTCTCGATCTGCCTTATCTTGAGCAGCTTTCGCTTCTTCCGCGTAGGTTTCGTGCCAACTTCGACGTATATTCTGAGCCACACGGCTTCCGTCCTGAAAGATATACTCTCCCTTTATCAAAAAACCGTTCTCGAAATCTCCCCTCAGCGCTTCTCCATCCCTCCAAAGATATATTCCTTGACCCGAGGGCTGCCCGGATTTAAATCCTCCAACGTATTTTGTGTCATTAGGGTATGTGAGTGTGCCTTGGCCATCAATGCAGTTTCCTTCAAGACATGTTTTTTTGGACAGGCCCTGTTTTGCTGGAACCGTAAAGCTTTCTTCTTGAGTGGCGACACCGTGATCAAAATCGCCGCTATACTTAATCCCGACCATCCAGCTCTTCGATCCCTTGCCATGGGCTAGACCATCCTTGAAATCTCCAACATATTTCGACCCGTCTGAAAAGACATACGTTCCGTGTCCATTAGTACAATTACCTTCCGTACAGCTGCCAGTTATATATGTTTTCTTTGGGTAAATCTTATCTCGGCTGATAGGTTTGCCATCTTTGAACGTTCCTGAGAATTTAACTCCCGTAAATAAGACATAAACGCCATGCCCATTGATGCAATCACCCTCAATACAAGTCCCAACAACCGGAGTGCAAAGCGCAGAAGGATTGCGATCGAGATAATATTCGCCGGTCATCCATCCGCATCCACTTCGCTGCATGCCATTATGAGCCTGCTCACCCAATTGCTCACGAGCAAGGAGTTCAACTAAATTAGGTAGACGTTCTGACGTATTTTGCCGCTCAATGGTTTGTGCTCGCCATTTCTCAAACGCATGTTGCCTGTAGGGAAGTTGATTAATAATTCGACGAATGGATTCTTCTGACATTTGCCATCCATTCACCATTTTCTCCAGCGACTTGGCAGACATCCCATGGAGGGCAGCGAGTACATCAGGATTTTTCTTGGCCCGATTAGGGTCATGCAGACTCACATACTCTCGACTAGTGATCCAATGGAGTGCAGCCTTCTGCTCGGGAAGTAGGTTCGTAAAGGAATGGGGCGTAGCTGATTCATTTGATCCATATGCGCCAGCAGTTACCGTATCCTCCCCAATACGGGCACCGTCCTCAAAATATCCAATGTACTTTGTTCCATCAAAGGAAACATATGTCCCATGGCCATTAGTGCAATCGCCCTCTGCACATCCACTTAGGACGGGAGTACACAGGGAGGATGGGGCGCTGTTCACATAATATTTTCCGGTCATCCACTCACATCCATGCCGATGTAGAGAGGATTCTTTCTGCTCAATGATTTGGGCTTGCTCAAGTTTGGCTACTGCTCTAGCCACTCCAGCCCGTGTATTATCTTGTTCTATACGTTGCGCGCGCCATTTTTCAAAGTCTCTGAGACTCAGAGGAAGTCCATTAAGAACCTGCCAAATAGATGGTTCTGGCATGTCCCAATGGTTTGCCTTCTCACTGAGGGAGATCGAGCTCATACCATGCATTTCTGCCAGGATTCCTACCTCGGCATTCGACGGCTTTGAACTGTGTAATCGTAGGTATTCTTGAGAAGCTGCCCAATGGAGAGCCGCCTTCTCCGCCACAGTTAATTTGACAAAAGCATACGGAGTTCCAGCTATGTTTTCTCCATAAGCGTCCGGGCTAAGAACGCTCGTGGGTGGCTTCTGCTCTGGTTCAGGAGATACCACCCCTTTTGGAAACAGGTGAGGATTTTCAGCTCGATATTTTGCCCTTGCCTCCATAATGGCAGTGCAACCACTCGACAGCACAGACAGACTTACAATTACGACCAGCGTGAGAGTGTACTTGTGCATCAGACTTCCCCCGTCCTTAATGGCAGCCCCCTTTTAGAATCCGGTCGACACCGTGACCGATATTCTGGCCCACTGCCTCGTATGGGCGGCAGGTGTCAGCCGGCCCAATGCTATGTGCGATCGCTCTTCATTGTCCTCATGCCACCACCTTTCATGGCGGCCTGGGCATGCGTGAGGGTAAGGAATCAGGCTCGTTCACGCACTCATCACTCGAACACCCATTGAATGACTCAAATTTTCCGAACGAACATGTGAGGTGGCACAGGACAGAGACATGCTCGGAGTCGATCCCGAACAACAGGTGACGGCATTTGTCGCGAACAGTGGTTGAATGTGTTGCGCGGGACGCTCATCGAAGCGGCTGCCAAAACGTTCGATGTCGTGACCATCGGGCATACTTTCGACTAACTGCCAGATTACTCTTTTTCGACGTTCGGACTTTTGTAAATGCCGAGCAAAGTAGTGCCGGCGTACATCGTATGTGGGTTCAATGGATCGATGGCAAGTACTACTGGTTGATCCATATTGGGCACCGGCTGTAGTCCGGAGTTAATGAACTTCCAGTTTTGTCCGCCATTCGTGGTTCTAATGACCCCTCGCTGGGTACCCGCATATACGGTATTGGGGTTCTGAGGGTCGATCATAAGTGAACCCACTTTCGTGGCTTGAGATCCCAGACCAGTGTTGACCGGCTCCCATGACTTTCCTGCATTTGAGGTTTTGAACACCCCGGAAAGAGTCGTTCCAGCATAAATGATAGTAGGCTGTTTAGGATTAATCGCTAACGCTTGGACGCCTACTGACATTTCATTCTCCCCGAATGCCTGGATGCCTCCAAACATTTTATTCTTCCCGAGCGCGAGAAGCGTGCCAGTCCAGCTTGTCCCTCCGTCGGCACTCTTAAAAACCCCCTTACCATAAGTGGCCGCATAGATTATTTGGGAATTGGTTGGGTCGATTGCTACGGCATAAGCAATAACGCCACCGGTGTAATCCTGCCACTGCGGATCCTGTATATCCGTCAAGCCATTACTGACTTCGACCCAATTCTCTGCCCCATTGATGCTCTTGTATATTCCGGCTTGCGTAGCAGCATATAACGTATTGGGATTTTGTGGATCAATTGCCAAAGCATTGATGGTTCGAAACGCAGCGCTGGGCTTTCCGGGTTTCTTGGTTTCCATTCCCGAACTCATCGACACCCAGTTCTCTCCCGCATCGATGCTCTTATATATTCCGCCCTCAACTGTACCCAGGTATAATGTGCTAGTGACATGAGGATCAATCGCTATACACTTCACGTTTAACGAGACGGGAACGCCCTTCTTGACCCTACTCCACCACACTCCCCCATCTGTCGTTTTAATGAGATCGCGTTTATACCCTTCCGTTAGCAAGATTTCTGTTGCGGCATAGACGGTGTCGGGGGTTTTCGGGTCAACTGCTAGAGCGATGACGTGGATATGGTCACCAACACCTAACTTATGGCCTGTGCGAACTGGGCTCCACTTGGGCCCGTCTGATGCTGCGGTAAGGAATGACTCTTTATACAGAGGGACGGTACAACCACTACCAGAAACCACAACAAGCGCTATGAGCAAGAAGGAGAATGGTGACGCAAAGATGTTGCGTCTATCAAAATGTCGCATGCAATTTCCTTTCGATAAGCGATGAGCATGAAAGATGATGACATCAAGCTGTAAGTCCCCCCGTCAAGGCGACACTGTCAAAAGAAAAACTTCTGCTTCTGACATTCACTCCACCAAACATGAGATAGGCCTTTTATACAAATTTGGGCACAAACGAGTGGCCGCCAGTTCCGCCACCACCGCCTCCGCCCGATACGTCAGGCCCTCCAGATCCACCACCGTGCACCAGCCTGGTGCAGTGAGCTCGCGCACAATCGGTCGTGTGGGGGGCACGGTGGGCTTATTTCATGGCGCTCGGGGCACCTTCGCCGACCACGATCAGGCACCCCCTGTATACACCTAGCAAGTAGAATTCGTTTATCCCCACGCTTCGGATGTTCTGAATCGGCGGAGTGGCGTTGGCCATGGCCTGCTCAACGGTCGTGGTGCCGTAACCAAACCCAAACGCGGCGTACGCGCAGTCCTTGCCCTCCGCCATCGGTTTCACCGAGAGATCCTCTGGGGTCAGGCGAAATGAGAGATTTATGCAGCCGGAGAGAAGTAGGGCCGTCAGCCAGCAGGTGCAGCAGATCAATCGATGCATCGTATAGTCCCTCCAGTACGCGGTAATCGTCGACAGACCGTCTCCGTTGGCGTCGCCGCTATGGCGCGGCGGCTGGTGCGCCTTCGCCGACCACGATGAGGCAGCTCTTATTCACAAACAGCAAGAAGAAGAGGCTGTGACTCACGCTTCGGATTTTTTGAATCGGCGGGGTGGCGTTGGCCATGGCCTGCTCGACGGTATTGTTGCCGTAGCCCAACTCAAACAGGGTGTACATGCAGGTCTTGCCCTCCGCGATCGGTTTCACCGAGAGATCCTCGGGGGTGATGCGATTGGTGATGCTGACGCAGCCAACGAGCAGAAGCACGGCGAGACAGACGGTCAGCGTACAGAACGTGCGCATGCGGGGTCCTCCTCTTGCGAACATATCATGTTCCAATTAGCGTGCTCCCACGCCGGCTGGAGCGCTCTCACCGACGACCTTCAGGCAGTGTGATTCGAAGACTAGGAAATGAAAGACCGTTAGACTGATGCTGCGAATGTTCTGAATCGGCGGGGTGGCGTTGGCCATGGCCTGCTCAGCGGTATTGGTGCCGTAGCCAAAATTAAACAGGGTGTATATGCAGGTCTTGCCCTCCGCCATCGGTTTCACCGAGAGATTCTCCGGCGTGATGCGAAAGGAGAGGTCTACGCAGCCGGTGAGGAGCAGTGCGGAAAGACCGGCCGCTAGCCTGGGTAGTGTGCGCATGTGGTGTCCTCCAAGACTACGGTGTTAGGTATGGATCTGGGTTCGTCGGCTCGACAAAATGAACAGGCACGCGCCTCAGGCGGCACGAATCGTCGACGACGGTGATAAAGTGAGCGCTACATAATTGAAAAATAAACAGATCAGTGCTAATGCTCCGAAAAGGTGACTTGTCCGTTGACATTAATAGTTTGAGTCGGTCCCGCTCCAGGTGACGTACTTGGACCGATAGGAAGTTGTGGCACGGTCTCGGAATTCACAATTAGGGCAGCTGCTGGTCTGGTAAAAAATGTGAAGGCGAGAGTCATGAAGACGAAGACTGAAAACGTTGCACTACGAAGACGGGCAGGACAATGCATGTGTCCTCTGAGGTAGAAGGTGCGCTTCAATGGCAGTGCGTTGTAGCACAATTCGCTGAATTTGAGTCAACTATTTCCATGTTGAAGGCACGAATACCTACGTATCTATGAATAACTATTTTCATGTCGAGAATAATCCCTCGAAGAGTGCATGAAATTACATACATGTACTAAGCAATCAACATGGCAACTGAGCTTTTTCGCACAAACCGCACGGTGCGAAATTGCACCGCCCGAACAAGAATAACGTTCGATCGCTTATGCTGATGGACACAAGAACGTATGTACGCTTTACTTAGAGACTAGTCGCGCAATTCTAAGCCCGATGGCTAATATTTTTATTGTCACTTAGTTGCCTCGACATTATTTTATGGGCGTTCTGCCACCCTGCTTCAAATCCTATCCCACAATGCCGAGGATGCCTTCCAAACTTTTTTTCGCCCACCACTCAAAAACGAGCTGATTTGTGTTCGCTCCCGGTCCCGTCTCCGAACGATGCGCACAATTGCCGCTCTGAGCGCACGAAAGCGCACATACGCCTCCTTCTGCTCACTTCCTTTTGCATCTGAGCTACCCCAAAATCTGTCCTCTGCTGTCCCCTCGTGTCCCCTAGTGACCCCTTCCGGGGCCTTTGCTTTGGTCCGGTGATTCGCCTAGGGTGAGACGAACGGGAACAGGGCACAAGAAGAGGTGCAGATGTCCGAGTTGGGGCGCGTCACAGAGCAACACCGTCGTCCGTTGCCGGGAGGCGAAGCCGGTCCGCGCCGCATGCCGACAGGCTGCGGGGCGGAGCGGAATGGCCCCCGTCTTGGTAACACGGGGGCGCTACCTACAGCGCTCATTACAGGAGTTCGATAGGTTCCATGGATTCTGGCTTCACTCTGACGATTGATTGGCTGGCGTTTACG
Organism: Fimbriimonadaceae bacterium; assembly: GCA_019638775.1. NCBI lineage: Bacteria > Bacillati > Armatimonadota > Fimbriimonadia > Fimbriimonadales > Fimbriimonadaceae > Fimbriimonadaceae bacterium. The sequence continues at coordinate 7,515 of JAHBTD010000045.1, forward strand.
GTCCTGGCCAGCAATCCTCAAGAGACCATGAAGGTGCTTGGCGGAGATTGGAGTAGGGCCAAGGGCGGCTTCCGAGGCTATCCCTTGTCGTGGATGCGAGTAGACGGACTCCGCGGCGTCGGCAAACTGGGCACCAATGCGCCTCGTCGTCCGAATGAAATCCATGTGGATCTCTCGGGCGGCCTGGCGTCCGCCCTGACACGGGATCAAATCCGGACTCTGCTCAAGTGGGTCCATGCCCAACAGGGCCACGTGACGCGCATTGATTGTGCGCTGGATGACCGAACGGGCACGGTGCTGGTCTCGACCATCCGAGAGGCCGTATCGGCAGGCCAATGTGTGACGCGTGCCGCGCAGGTTCGGCATATCGTCTCCAACCTGACGCATGGGACAGGGGCCACCACGGGCGAGACCATGTACTTCGGGAGTCCGCAGAGCCAGACCTTGCTGCGCATCTACGACAAACGGCTGGAACTTCAGAGCAAGGGCCAGGAGAACTGGCATGAATACGGGACTCGGTGGGAATTAGAGCTCAAGAAGGATCGGGCCGAACAGTGCGCTCGTGCATTGGCCACGTTAGACGAAGCCGATTGGAAGGAGTTGGTGGTCGGCTTGCTGCGATCGTATGTGGATTTCCGGCAGATCCCCAAGGATGCCGAGGATGAAGAACGGTACCGGGCTCCAGTCTTGGAGTGGTACGCCCTCCTGACGGAGGGATTTCAGAAGGGGCGATTAGCCCAGGAGCAGCAGGTGCAGACCCTGCAGAACGTAAAACGATGGGTGAGTGACACCCTGACGCCGATGTTGGCGGTCATTTGTGCCACCCCTGGAGGGGAAGAATGGCTACTA
>JAHBTD010000046.1 GCA_019638775.1 Fimbriimonadaceae bacterium
GGGCCGCGTGTTCTTCGATTTGTCTGGATTGGAAGTCCTGAAGTAACGGCAGGAGGAGGAAGGCCAGTGGATCTCACCATTATTCTCGTGGCGGTCTTGTTACTGGCCTTCCTCGCCGGCCTTGGAGTCGGACGGTTGTGAAAGTCTTTGCGTTAACCAGTTATCTCACCCTCATCTGGGGCTTACTGTTTTCTTTCTGCTTGGCGCCGGCCGAATCCCTTGCGCAAACCGCCACGCAGTATTCGAGGGTGGTCGCGCAAGCCGAACGCATTGCCTATCTGGCCGCGCAACGCTCGGCCCTAGCTTCTCAAGTTGCGACAGCAGCCGTGGCACCTTCCGCCGCCTCGATGGCGGTGCGCATGGTGGCAGGGCCTGTAGGATGGGCGGCACTCGGAGTGAGCGCCGGTTTGGTGCTGGCTCAGATGTACTACTCTCAGTCTGATCTTTCAGCGGTGAAAACTGCCGCCTCGACGCCGGGCGGCTGGCAAGTCGCTAGCACCAATGCGGGCGTACAGATGTTCCCTGGTTTCGGTACCAATACACCAGGCAATCCGGCTTATCCCAATGCGACCATTCAATTCAGCGCGACCAATGTGCCGCTCTGTGCGGTCGATACCGAGTATCAGCATGATTGGGTGGTGGGGCCGTTTCAAAGCCTCAGTACGGCTGTCTTCTTCACCGGCAACTTCTTTGTGAATGGCCCTTCGGTCGGCGGATACACGCTCTACGTCTGCCACCGCAAAGGCATTCCCGGTTCAACCTCACCGGTCCAAGAGGGCTTAATTCCGCCAACGCAGCAGCAAGTGGCCAACTTCGTCGGGGGGCTTCCAGCCAGCGATCCGAAGTCGGTCGAGGCTCACACCAATCCGGTCGGCACCACCGGCACGACGCAGCCGGCCGATACCACCATTTCTCAGGCGGTGACACCAACCGAAATGCCAACAACCGTCAAGCCGAAGCCTGTGCCGGCCGGCGACATCGTGGTGGTGGACACGGTCCCGCCTCCGGCGGCTACCCCACAGCAGAACACGCAGCAGCAGACGACGACCACCACCACGACGACAACACAGAATCCAGACGGCTCCACGACCCAGCACGAAGAGACCCAAGCGACGACTTCCTGCGCGGTCGGTTCACATGAGAGCAGGACCTTCGGCACGGTTCTTCAAGCTCATCAAACCATCTGGGCGACGAGCGGCTTACTCGGGACCCTGAATCTCTTGAAGTCCCTCACCTGGCCGTCCACCTTGCCGGTAATTGCGCTACCGTCGGTGTTCTTCGGCAGCCAGCAAGTGGACTTCAATCAATGGGCATGGTTCTTTACGGTCCTCGAACGCTCGTCATTGCGACGGCCTCCATTGCCGCGTACCGCATCATTTTTGTGGGAGGAGGTCAGACGACATGACGGCCATTCTGACCCTCATTTATTGCTGGCTGCAGGAGTTCTTCTTCTCGCTCACGGATTGGGGCCTCGGCATCTGGGATTCCCTGCTTTCCGTGGCGGACAGCACGCTCGCCACCATTGGGACGGCAGGTCTCACCCTGCCGGTGATTCCCGATCAGTATGCGTGGGTGCTGGGCGCGACAGGTATGAGCCAGGCGCTGGCCATCGTGGCGAGCGCCATGGGCACGCGGTTCATTTTGCAAACCATTCCGTTCGTCCGGTGGGGCTCATGAATCAACTGGTGATTGGCTGGGCCTATGCCTGGACGGTGATCCTCGCGCTGTGGATCTGGGTCTATCTCAGGAGTCTTCGATGATCGAACTGTATGAAGGGGTACCAGGCTCAGGGAAATCGTATCACGCGATCTGCGAGAAGTTTCTGCCCTGGGTGAAACAAGGCCGTCGGCTCTATATCGCGGTGGATGGGATCTATCTCGATAGGCTCTCGCTCTTCACAGGTATCGAGCTTTCCCTCCTCGAACAACAGATCACGCTCTGGAAAGATTCCGTCGAAGTCCTCCAGGCGTTTCCCCATGTCGAGCCCGGATCAGCCGTGATTATCGACGAAGCCCAGACGGTCTTTCGGTCCATGCAGAAGGTGGAGCCTGGACTGCTCCGCTGGCTCGAAACGCATCGGCATTACGGCGTGGACATTCTGCTCATGAGCCAGGATTTCCGGCAGATGTCGCAAGGAGTGACACGGCTCATCGAAGCGACCGTGAAGTTTCGGAAGCTGGCTTTCGTGGGCCTGTCGAAAAAGTATCAGGGCAAGGTGCGTGGGAACCCCGAAGACCACGAGGTCATTCGGGCCTTTGTCGGGACCTACTCGCCAGCGATCTACGCCTACTATTCGAGTTACGCCTCGGCGGCAATCCGTGAAGAGAAACGCAGCCATACTGTCTTCAAATCGGCACGAATTGCCATCGGCATCGCCGCAGGACTGTTTGCCATCGGTCTCATGGTCTGGCGGCCCTGGTCTTCTCTGAGTTCAACCAAGCCGATCGCCGGGTCAACGTCTGCGCCGGTTCTGGCGTCGGGACCAGCGCTTCCCAACTCAGGCAGTCTGCTCAGTCCCTTGGGCATTGCCCCTCCTGCAGTTCCAACCCCGCCGAAACGAACCGTGCGCATTCTCGGCGGCGCGGGAATGAGCAAGGACCGTCAAGGCTGGCGGTATCTCTTAGACAGCGGCGAGATCCTGACGGCGGCGCAGATTATCGGGCGCTATGGCCTGTCGGTGTCGGAAGTCTATGAAGAGGGATCGATGCGGCTGATTGGCGAAGGAGTGTTCTATGGATCTGCCGGCGATTGAGGCCATGACCTATTTCACAGCCATTTTCTGGCTCGGTGGTTTTGCCGTCGGCCTGATCATCAAATTGATTCTGCCTCAAAGCTATTGAGGCGCTCGTCCGTCGGCGAGTTATCCGGCGGCGTGGGTGGACGGAACCACTACTAGCACAAGGAGGTGCCGTATGAAGGGATGGGGTTGGGTGAAAGGGCTCGGGGGACTGCTCATGGCGTTCGTATTCGCCTTGGGTGTCCCGGCGCTGTCGCAGGCGCAATTGTTTCCAGTCTCGGCGGATGTGGCCACGGTGCGGGCCGATCTGCTCTTGTGGGCCACGGCCTTGATTGGCGTGGCCCTGGCGATCTACGCCTTTAAGCGCGTACGCGCGATTGTGGGCTGAGAGGGAGCCTATCGAGGCAGGCTGGCAGCAGCCTGCCTCCTTTGTCACCAACCAAACCAAATGAGAGCGATGACGAGGGAGAGGAAGTATGACGGCGCACCAGATTCAAACGATCGGCAATGCGTTGGCTGTCGACCTGGTCGCTTGGGGAACGGCGGCGATAGGTCTCGCGCTCGTGGCCGCCGGCGCGGCCTGGGTGTTGCGGTTGCTGCGCTAAGCGCCGGGCCAGCCTTGGTCGGCGAAGCTGTAGTAGCGTTCGTCGGCGAGGATGAGATGGTCGAGGAGCGTAATCCCGAACAGGTCGCCAGCTTCACGCAGCCGTTTGGTCAGGATGATTTTCCGCACTTGGTGTGATATCGCCAGACGGGTGATTATGCGAACAGAGCCAGGCACCGGCATTCATGAGGATCAACGGCTTAAAGACTTCGCGAGGATGCACGATGGTCAAGTTAAGAGAGCCAGTGGAGACGACGTTAATCCCAATGAGCTTGTGTTTGGCGTCCAGGCCACAGATGAGGAATTGTTCCCGGTCCAGAGCGGCAAACAACGGCCGGAGGATCGCAGCAGCACCTTCCGACGTATGGACGGATTCCGCCGCCGGAAGGGCTCGGCCCTCCCGAACCAGCGTGACACGATATCGAGGGATGCCATATTTCCGAACCGGGCTCAGTGGCCGTCCACCGTTCGAGGAACCGAGAGAGCTATCAACGGACATGTCCGCCTCCTTCTGAAATTATGTTCTAGCCCCACCCTTCACAAACCAAGGGTGGGGCGTAACAAAGGAGGCGGCACGGGGCTCTCGCAGCGGGCAGGCCTGGAGGGGCGGAGACACGGAAGGACTGTCCCACTGCTCCCCGGACCCGGGTCGCACCAGCAACGAGCCTTTCAACGGTAGGCGTGAGTGGGCAGTCAGGAAGGTTGGCTGAAAGGGATCTTTAACAAATGTTTCTTGGGAGTTAACATGTGCAAGCTTCTGACAATGGATGAGGCATCTGGGTATCTAGGCATTTCCAAGCTGACGTTGTATGGATGGGTTTCAGCAAGGAAGATCCGGTTCGTTAAGATTGGGCGACTTGTAAAGTTCAAGCAGCAAGACCTGGATCAATGGATAGATAGACATACAGTAATGGCCAGATCCGAAGCCAAAAAACCCGAAAGTCGACCGAGGTGAACGGTAAAGCCGAAGGACTTACAAAATCGTGGTGAGAGTTGTTAATGTTGAACGCATCAGCAAACATCCATTGAGCAGCTGAGCATCAAGCGGCCCGCGCGAAGTTGAAGGAAAGGTTTCAGTATGGGACTGACGAAGCGAAAAGATTCATACTACGTCGCATTCAGTGTCATTGTTTCTGATGACGGGAAGACCTTCAAGCTCGCTCCAGGCGTACCCGGTGCAAGGCTCAAGCGATGGAAAGTCGGATGTCTTAATAAAACTATTGCAAGGGAGATGGAGTCAACCATCCGGATTAACCTTCTGCAAGGGAAGATTCTTACAGAAGAGTCTAGGCCAGTCCTATTCAGTGAATGGGCGCAGCAGTACTTGAACCTTGAGGAGGTGCGGCGGCTACGATCGTTTAGCACTCGGGCCATTCATGTCAGCCACCTTTTGAAGTTTTTCCGCGATAAACCGCTAGCAGCGTTCACATGTGAAGATGTCAGGAAGTACAGAGCCTGGAGAGCCGGGCAGGGCGTATCCGTTCAAACCATCAATCACGATCATATGACGTTGACCCGCATGCTGAATCTTGCAATGTCCGATCAATTCAATTTGATCTCGCGCAATGTTTCAGCTTCAGTTCCGAAGCCCGATCCTAAGAACGAGCGAGATCGGATCGTCACGCCAGAAGAATGGGCGGCTATTCGGGCGCATGCAGCGCCACATCTGGCAAGATTTCTGACCGTGGCGTACGATCTAGGGCCGCGACGTGGAGAGCTACTTAAACTCGAATGGTCAGACGTTGACATGAAGAGGAAGGAATTCACGCTTCGAGAGACAAAAAATGGAGAGGCGAGAACCGTCCCAATGACGCCGGAAGTTTACGAGGCGTTCCGACAGTGTTTAAAGGAGCGGAGACTTGATACCCCACGAGTGTTTCTTTACAAGGGGCGGCCGATTCAGCGCCGACTTACGACCGCTTTCAAGGCTGCATGCAGAAGGGCAGGTATTGTGTACGGCCGAAAAAATGGTGGGATTACAGCCCATGACTTTCGGCACTCCGCAGCGACTTCCCTGCGAAGAGCAGGTGTAGACACGATGACGGCAATGAAAATCATAGGCCACAAGTCAGAAAAGATGCATCGACGATACAATCAAATTTCTCCGGCGGATCTCCAACGAGCTGTCGATAAGCTAGTGATCTACCAAGCCGATCAGTCGTCTAGCGATGACATCGTAATGACACATGAGAAGTTGCACCACGAAGCGTAATCATGTAATATCTTGAAAAACCTCGCGGGGCGGGCGTAGCTCAGTGGTAGAGTCCTTGCTTCCCAAGCAAGTTGTCGTGGGTTCAAATCCCATCGCCCGCTCCAAAAAAATCCCCTTCAACTCAAACGCTTCTGAGTCACTCAGGCGTCCTGCTCAGCGAGCCATCGGTGTGCTCTTGCTGAAATCTGTGACGGTTGTCACGGTTGAGCATGAATTTTTTGGGCTTACCACGCCTTCAGGGCGGTCATCCGTTTCACCTGCCTTCTGTTGAGCAGAAGGAGGTCATAGCTGTATCTAGGGTATCCTGCGGCTACGTGCGATGCGTGGCCACGTTCGACCGAGAAGAATGCGCCGCCGTCGAGGCCGAAGTAGGCCAGGTCTTCTGGCGTGTTTGTCTGATCCCAGGAATTATGCCAGCGCGGGCGGTCTGGTGAGTCCGTTCTGGTGGGCCCGGATGAGCAATTTCTGGCGATTCGAGACACCGAGCTTGTCGAAAATGCTGGTGAGATGATGTCTGACGGTAATGCTGGAAATGCACAGACGGTCGGCAATGTCTTTGTTGGACAATCCCTCACTGACCAATCGGACGACTTCCTGTTCTCGCTCCGTGAGTCCATCGAGGCGTTTATGTTGGGCAGGGGCGCGTGTCAGGAGAGGAGGCGGCTCTGCTTGTGCGCTGAGTTTCCGAGGGCCGCCGAGTCTTTCAAAGGTAAGAGGGACTTCCTCGTCCGTCCTGGCGAGGTGGGCGATCGTGGCGATGAGCACGGCGGAAGGTTGTACCTTGAGCACAATACCATCGACTCCGGAAGCGAATGCTTGACGAGTGCGCTCCATGTCCTCGAATCCGCTCAATAAAATAACTTTGATGGCTGGAGCAGCACGCTTGATTTTCAGGATCAGCTCAGGAATGGCATGATCATTTTCCGTGTCGAGAATCGCGATAGTCGGGTGATTGCTGGCCAACACCTCATCCAGGTTCGTTCCGTGCGTAGTCTGCCCGATCAACTTGATCCATGTTTCTGCTTCGACGATCCGCTGCAAACCGAGCCGCAGGAGATAGTTACTGCTGATGATTGCCACTACCGTTTGGATTGTAGCTGTGTCGGTTTCCCTCATTGCCCCTCCTGAAGACACCCGCCCTCTGACCGTCGAGTTGGCTGAAAACCAGACTACGTAATAGTAAAAATATTACGCAGTGGATGCTAGGTTGAATAGGTGATTCCAGACACCTGCGACGGCGCATATTCTCATACCGGTCTACCTTCAAGCAATCGGGAAATTTCACCAGGCAATCGACCTAAAAGCTTGCCCATCGTCACTTTGCGCCGATTCCAGGTATTACGTGAGAAGCGCTTTCGGCTGCACAATAATGTGCGCACGTCGAAATACGAGGGGGAAACCCTCGTGTCATCGACAGAATGTCTCGAAAGGTACAGAGGATACCTTCCGCACTGGACCGTCAATCCGGGAATGCTGGTATTCTCCTCCCGCCTGCAGCCCTCTAGAAGGAGGTGGCGCCCACACATATGACTGTGGCCTTCCGGCATCCCGCTGTCGAGCTCTATGGCGTTGTTGATCTATCTATGGGGATGAGGAGGTTACGCATAAATGAATCCAAGGCGGATGGACGTGATTCGCTTGGCAGCAACAGGTAGCGCACTGAGCTGAGGAGAGGACCACTGTGTGCCTCTCCTCGGTTGCCTGCTATGGTTGTGCTACGGCTGGGTACATTGAAACGACTGAGCCATTTCCTCGCTTCGAATTGTGACGAGGCTCCCGCAAGGGTTTCGCTTCATGCCGATGCTTGTTTTCTTTCCGGATAACCGCCTATCACATTCGCCCCAAGACGCAGAATGCCGAGCCTGATACGGGGCTCATAGATCTATCGATCTCTGTTCCGGAACGGATTGGCTTGTCCCGTTGATTGTGGGGTCAAAAGGCCAACTCGAACATCCTGCCGCAGAACTGTTGCACAAATTAATACAGCCCCCAGATACGTGGGCGCTTGCTGGTGTGCTTACCAGGTTGGATGGTGAGGTGTGTTCCGGTTATCTCAGGATTGCACGGAAATTAAATGGACGCATTCTCATCGGTTCATACCGACGATCCTGGTGCAATCAACGACCAGCACAAACGTACGAGAGACGGTCTGATTTTTCTGATGGTAAGAGGCACCAATATCCGATGTGCAGGCCCGACCGACCCTGTATAAATCGCCTCCCATGGAATCCGGACTAGCATGGGTCGATGGCTATTTTGGGCATGTGGTGAGGGGCATATTCTCCTCTTGGGGTTTGAGAGGGGCCGTTCCTGGGTGGTCCCACGTTGAGTGTGTGGGGGGACGCCTGAAGTTGTCGATGGCCGCACATGGGTAGGTTTGGCGGCGGTCTCAAGCCGCCGAGGAGAGAAGCGGCAGCGGAA
>JAHBTD010000047.1 GCA_019638775.1 Fimbriimonadaceae bacterium
GGAAAGCAGATTCATCTAACTCCCGGCATGGCCGTGACGGTGGAGATCAAGACCGGACAGCGGCGGGTGATCGAATTTTTGCTGAGCCCCCTATTGAAGTCCACGAAAGAGAGTTTGCGGGAGCGGTAGGAGCGCGAGGTAATGCAGAGATGACTCATAGTGGTTAGTACCGGAGGAAACACCTAATGCCTCTCTTGCGCATGGCAATGCGTGAAGTCGATCGGAGGTTCCGCGCATGATAGCACTCACCCTGCTTTTCGTGCTGATCCTGTATGGATTGGCTGCTTGGTGTGTTACCCGAATGCTCGGATGGCTTGGCAGAATATGTGTCCTTCCCCCGCTCTCGACGAAAGTGGTGCAAGGCCTCACCCTGACGCTTTTTCTCTTGCTCCCGACATGGGACATCATCCCCAGTGGTTTGTATTTTGAGCATCTTTGTGAGACGGAGGCCGGCGTCAGAGCGTTCAAGATAGTCGAACTCGACCAGTCATATTTTAGGCCTGATGGACGGCCGGACGATAAAAAACTGTTAGATCGCTATGTCCAATCAAGTAAATGGAATCGTGATTTTTCGTCTTGGGCGCACATCACAAGAATAGAGGGGCAGATTCACGATAAGGAGACAGGCGAATTATTGGGCGTCGCCACGGATTTTTCTTACTATGGTGGCTGGGTTGAAGCGACTATCGCTCCAATGTCTCCCATAACTTGCCCAGCGTTTAAGGCTGGAGTGTTTGGGATAGGCTTACAGCAGGTCTTTAGGTTAAAGCAGACGTCCTTGCAGGAGAAAAACTGAAATGGCCGATCCAATTGGTATGTATTTTCAGCACTCGCAGCTGGCTATGGCGGCGTATGCGGATTTTACTGCGACAATGTCCTCGAATGACTATAAGCGCGCATTGAAGGATGCGGGGTTTACGGACCCCTTAGTCGATACATTTGTGGCTGCCTATAGCGTTATAGGAGAGACTTTTACGGACCCCGTGACAGGTTTGTCCGTAACGCTTTTCCAGAAGGTTGCGACCGGCGAGAAAATTCTGGCTATTCGTGGAACAAATCCTGATGAAGTTGGTGATCTCATCACAGATGGACTACTGTTAGCCGGAGAATCAGCCACCTTAAGTCCGCAGTATGTCGCACTCCAGAGATACTATTCGCAGCTGATTGAACACGAAGCACTTGGCCGCAATGAGCTTTTGTCTGTGACAGGTCATTCTCTTGGAGGGTTCCTTGCCCAAGCTTTCACGGTCGACCATGCGACCAATATTCGCCATACGTACACCTATAACGCCCCAGGAATTGGTGGCGTGGTGATTGAGGTCTTGGAACGGTTGGGCGTAGCGGCAAATACTGTTCCTTCAGGAGCCATTACTAACATTATTGGCGAGAACGGACTGTCGATCGCAGCTGGATTGGGTACCCAAATTGGTAAGCCAGTGAACATCTTTATCGAGGGCACAGGATTCAACACTTCGTTTCATGATCACCAAATAGCGACTGCCACTGATGCACTTGCATGGTATGACCTCGCTGCGAGAATTGATCCGACGATCGATGTGGCTGCAGTTACTAGATTTCTTGAGGCTTCTTCATCGGTCGCCGCCCGTCGGTTGGAAGCGAGTCTTGATACCCTGCGCGTTCTGTTCACCGGCGATCGCACGCCAACTCCGTCAGGGCCATCTGGAATGGGTGATCCGAATCGCGAGGCGTACTATGTGAACCTCATCAATCTACGGAACAGCCTTCCCAGTACAAATGATTATCGACTCGTCGATTTGGTTGGAATGTCGAGCGCTACTGTATTCAGTCAGGCGAAGAGTCCGACGCTGGATGGCCTTGCCTATCGCTATGCGCTGCGCGAGTTAAATCCTTTTGTAATGATCGGCATCGACTATGAGGCCCTCCATAACCAAGACCACTCCCTAGACATATACGATGCCGATACCGGTGTTGGTGTCTGGACTCAAATGGCCCTGAGCGACCGCGCTGAGCTATTGGCGGAGAAGTTGCGCTTCAACGTCAACGATGGAACTCCCAGCAGCTCGACTCTGTTTGTGGATGAAACGACGAATTTCAACAACCAACGCGGGGCGACGGCAATCGAAGCAGTCATGTTCGGAGATATCGAGGGCCGGGAGTATTTGGGGCGGAGAGGGAATGATCATATCTATGGAGGGGCTGGGAACGATTTTGTTCATGGCGCAGGGGGGCAGGATTATCTCGAAGGCAATGAGGGTAATGATGAGCTCTATGGCGAAGCTGACAACGACATTTTGCTTGGCCAACAAGGGAGTGACACCCTTAATGGTGGTGCAGGCGCTGACCGCATGAGTGGCGGCCTCGGCGACGACATCTACATCGTCGATAATTTGGGAGATAAAGTCTTCGAGGTCGAAAGTGGCGGGCTCGATCAGATTCTTGCTTCGGTGGATTTCTCCCTTAGCCCACACGTGGAGAACCTGACCCTGACGGGCATGGAAAATACTTCAGGGACAGGGAACAATCTTGATAACCGAATCACAGGCAATAACGCTAACAATCGCCTCACTGGCATGGGCGGTAACGACCTCCTCGAAGGCGGCATCGGCGTTGACACCTATGTCTATTCGTCCGGGGATGGAATGGATCGGATTGAAGATAGTGATGCGCAAGGGCGGATTATTTTTGACGGCCGCGTGTTGCAGGGCGGTGTTCGTCGTGCCGGGGATGCCGCGAATACGTATACCAGTCTCGATGGCCGAACCACCTATGTCATGTCGGGGACGGATCTGCTGATCAATGGCGTGCTCATCGTTAACGAGAATTTCCAGAGCGGTCAGATGGGGATCCAGTTGCGTGACATGTCTGGAATGCCGCGCGACGCGGGCGTTCCAACAGGACCTTTTATTGATACTTATATCGGCGATGCAGATGCGGAGGGGTGGGTTCCAGGAGGCTTGGGGGCGATCGAGGTGTATGCAAATGGTGGCAACGATGTGCTTCATGGAGACCATACGCCGGTACTTGGTGCGTTTGACGATCTGTTGGATGGCGGAACCGGCAACGACGTGTTCTTCGGCGGTTATGGAAACGATTATTTGATCGGCGGATACGGGGATGACTATGCCTTGCTGACCGATGGGGACGTGTTTCTTGGTGGCGATGGTGACGACTATGCTGTGGGGACGGCAAACTATTTGAGCCTTGCGGGACCGATGATTGGAAGTGGGGCCCACTATGCCGATGGCGGGGCGGGTCACGACACGTTGATGGGGGAGATGGGGACGGATGTACTGCTGGGTGGTGACGGAGATGATGTGCTTCGGGGAGAAAATCGTCCGACGGGTTGGATCGGCCTAGTCTATGACAATTCCATATGGAACCGAACAGCACAAGCAGGGGTCATTTCGTTGACTGGTGGCGACGACTATCTTGATGGCGGGGCGGGCAACGATTTGCTTGTCGGCGATGGCGGCAATGACATTCTCCTTGGCGAGGCGGGTGACGATCGGCTGTTTGGTGAGTCGGATTTCACTCACACGATTGCAGGCGATGATTGGCTTGATGGGGGCGAGGGAAACGACTCGTTGTTCGGAGGCGCCGGTGCGGACATGCTGTCGGGAGGTGATGGAGACGACCTCTTAGTCGGTGACTTTTCCGGCGACCCGGGAGCCGACGATATTCTTGACGGGGGCGCCGGCGCAGATGAGCTCCAGGGGGGTGGCGGCGACGACATTCTGTACGGTGGAAGCGGGATGGACCGGCTTGCCGGATTTGGCGGGAATGATTTCCTCGATGGCGGCGCTGACGATGATGAGTTGCAGGGTGGCCTTGGCGACGACGCGCTTTGGGGCGGTGTCGGCAATGATCGCATGATTGGGCAAGAGGGCGATGACACGCTGTTTGGGGAGGAAGGGGATGACGAACTTCAAGGCGATGTCGGCAGCGATACACTCTTCGGTGGAGAAGGTCATGATGCGCTGTTTGGGCACGATGGAGACGATCTGCTCTCGGGGGAAGCCGGCGATGATTTGCTGAACGGTGGACTCGGCAATGACCGGCTGGATGGTGGCGATGGCGTCGACGATGTTCAGGGGCGTGAAGGGGATGATTTTTTGGTCGGCGGCGACGGACACGATTTCCTGTACGGCGACGGGAACAATCCTACGCTTCTCAGTTCTGCAGGCGGAAACGATACCCTGGATGGGGAAGAGGGGGATGACCAGCTATGGGCTGGCGCAGGGCAGGACCAGCTGTTTGGTGGAGAGGGTTCGGATCAGCTTGTCGGAGATGTTGGTGACGATTTCCTCTATGGTGAGGCCGGCGATGATCTTCTTTTCGGCGACTCCCCGTTCTTCTTCAGCCAGGCAGGCGCGGATATGCTCGACGGGGGAGAGGGCGACGATACTCTTCACGGCGGGGGAGGCGAGGATGATCTTCAGGGTGGTGGGGGAAACGATTTTCTGATCGGTGGAAGCGGGCTTGATACGTACAGAGTTAACCAAGGTGACGGTACTGATACAATTCAGGACGATGGGGCGCAAAGCAATCGACTCATCTTTGGTGCAGGCATCACTCCCGAATCGCTGAAGTTGGATGTGGGGCCGGCAGACACGCTGGTCTTACGTGTGGGTCATGGTGGAGATGCAATTCAACTCACCGGCTTTGGGCTGAACGCTTCTGCCGAGTTCCATACCATCCGTCACTTTGAATTTGCTGACGGCACGGTATTGACGGACGGTGAGTTGCTTGCCCGAGGGTTTCAGTTGTCCGCTCCAGAAAACGGTGGAACGTTGCAAGGAACGAGCTTCGCCGATCATATGCAAGGCAGCCCAGCTGAGGACTGGCTGTATGGACGTAGCGGCAACGATATGTTGCTCGGTGGCGTAGGCGATGATGTCTTGGAAGGTCATGAGGGCGATGATGAATTAGACGGGGGTGCTGGAAACGACCGACTGTATGGAAACGAAGGATACAACGTGTTGCGTGGTGGCGAAGGCAATGACAGTTTAGAGTCGTCGGGTATTGCCGACCAGCTGTTCGGTGGCGCCGGGGATGATGCGTACCACCTGCGATCTATGGGGCAGGTCATCACCGAGGACGTGAATGCAGGTCGCGACACGATTTACCTCACCCCGACTGAGTCACTTACATTTCAGGCGCCGGACAACGTCGAGAACGTGAGCATAGAAGACGATGTATATCTGAGTCCAACGACTCAGGTGAACGTGGTTGGAAACGCTTTGGATAATGAACTGTCTGGCTCCCATCGGCTCGATGGACAGGCGGGCAACGACGTACTAATCGGAACCGGCGACAATACATTCCTGTTCAGCGTCGGGTACGGGCAAGATATCGTACGGAGTGGGATGCAGATGTATGCCCATTCGGGACTCGATCAGGTGCAGTTTCTCGAGGGCGTGGCGCCGACTAACCTGAGTCTAGAACGGCAGGCCGATGATCTTGTCGTGAAGATCAATGGGACTGCCGACGAGTTACGCGTGCAGTCCTACTACGAGTCTCCTGCCGACACGGTTGATCAATTTATTTTTTCGGATGGGACGATCTGGACGTCTGGCGAGATTGAAGTACGCGTACGAACCGTTGTCGGCGTCGGGGCTGACGAATCTATCTATGGTTCCAATGGTGACGATACCATTCGGGGCATGGGGGGGAATGATCAGATCCGAGCCAGCGAGGGGAATGATGTTCTTGACGGAGGCGCCGGAAATGATTTTCTGGAGGGTCATGTCGGCAATGACGTCTATCTCTTTGGCCGAGGGTACGGGCAAGACTCCATCGACGATCAAGGTGATTCAGCAGATGTCGATACATTGCAACTCATCGATGGAATCGCACCCGGCGATGTGACGTTACGGGCAACTCCAGATTTCGGTGGCAATGCGATTCTGAGCATCAACAACACCGGCGATCAAATCAGTCTCGGCGGATTCTTTGAGTTCCCATCCCTCCGCATTGACCGTATCGCATTCGCCGACGGGACCATCTGGGATTACAGTGCCATGCTGGCCCACACGGAAGGCGTCAATCTGGTCGGCACCGAGGACACGGACTATTTCTACGGAAATGTGACGAACGATACGCTCTTGGGATTAGGTGGCGACGACACTCTCTCGGGCGGCGCGGGGAATGACAGTCTGGACGGGGGCACGGGCGCAGATCTCATGACCGGAGGCGCCGGAAATGATCTGTATATGGTCGACAACCTCGGCGACGTGGTGACAGAACAAGCCGGACAAGGTGCGGATACGGTCCAGGCGAGCCGGACCTACACGCTAGGAGCAAATCTGGAAAATCTCACCCTCACCGGCGAGCTCGCCATCAATGGTACTGGCAACTCTCTGAATAATGTTTTAATCGGAAATAGTGCGGTGAATGTCCTGACTGGTGGGGCTGGAAACGACACGTACGTGGTAGGGCTTGGCGACATCATTGTAGAGGGGGCGAGTGCCGGGGCCGACACTGTGAAGTCTGATATCAGTTGGACATTGGGCACGAATCTCGAAAATCTCATCTTGACGGGTGTGGAGGCTGTCAATGGGACCGGCAATAGTCTTGCCAACACCCTGACCGGTAACAGTGCGGCAAATATTCTCAGCGGCGGGGCCGGAGCAGATAGACTGATTGGAGCGCAGGGGGATGATCTGTACATCGTGGACAATGTCGGCGACAAGGTCACGGAGCTAGTCGGCGAAGGCCTGGATACGATTCAAAGTTCAGTGACGTATACGCTGGGGGCCAATGTAGAAAACCTTACGTTGACAGGTACTTCTGCGATTAACGGGGCAGGAAATGGACTGGACAACGTGTTGATCGGAAACAGCGCGGCCAACCGGTTAACCGGTGGTATGGGAAATGATACCTATGTCCTTGGTGCGGGTGATACCGTCGTCGAGGCGGTGAATGCGGGGATTGATACCATCCAAAGCTCCGTAACGCATACGCTCGCTACCAATGTCGAAAACCTCACGCTCATAGGCACAGGCGCGATCAACGGTACGGGTAACGCGCTCAATAACATTTTGGTCGGCAATAATGCCGCCAATATACTGACCGGCGGTACCGGGGATGACACGTATGTAGTTGGGGCGGGAGACACGGTGGTCGAGTCCTTGAATGCCGGCATTGATACGGTGCAAAGCTCGGTGACCTGGACCTTAGGCGCGAATGTTGAACATCTTGCTCTTACAGGAACAGCCGCGATCGGTGGAACGGGCAATACTCTTGCCAACTCTTTGATCGGCAACGCTGGCAACAACGTGTTGATGGCTGGTGACGGCAACGATACGCTGTCGGGTGGAAAAGGGAACGATGTGCTTAATGGTGGGACGGGCAATGATGTGTTTCAGCTGGCCCGCGGAGATGGCCAGGACACGATTACTGATGCCAGTGGGACTGGGGATCGCTTGAATTTTGCGTCCGGGGTCAACCCCCTCGATCTCATGTTGAGTCAGAGTGCCAATGATTTGCGTATTGCCGTGTATGGTTCGACGGATCAGGTGACGATTGCCAACTGGTATGCCGGT
>JAHBTD010000048.1 GCA_019638775.1 Fimbriimonadaceae bacterium
GCAGATAACCGGCCAATTGTTCCTTTGTTTCGGCGAAGGGCCCGTCGGTGGTCGTCACCTTCCCGTTGCGGACCCGAACCGTCGTGGCCGTGTCCACCGGGTGCAATGGCGAGGCAGACAACATCTCACCCTGCTTCGTCAGGGCCTCACAATACGCCATCGACTCGTCGGACAACGCGACGCGCTCGGCCTGCGACATCGCGTGCAGATGCTTTTCTTCCATATAGACCAAACAGAGGTATTTCATCCTCTCCTCCTGCTCAGGGATTACAGACTGGAGCGGTTTCTAGTCCTTGCGTTGCAGCGGCTCCTACAAGGCAAACACATTGCCCTCCGTGTCCTTGCAGACGGCGAAGGAGCCCATGCCCGGCACCTCGGTCTTCGGTGTGCATACCGCCCCATCGAGTTTCTGCACCTTCGCGGCCGCCCGGCTGACCGAAGGCACCGCCACATAGTTGGTGATGCCCTGCCCCGGGTACATGCGCGGCATCAACCCGCCGTCAGGCGAGGCATCCTTCCCCCCGGTGATCGACCTGTCACGCTCCCCTTCACACACTCACCGGTTTCACAAGATAGTCGTCGGCTACGACCAAATTCGACAAGGCTTGATTATGTTTCGATACTCCACCTGATTCCTCGATTGTTCAACTGGTTAGGCAAGCGATCGCCTGCTTAGGAGCCCTGGCCAGAGACTTCCAGCAGCCGGCGCTCAAGAAATCGCCGTTCCGGCTCCTGCCGGGTGAGACCGAGCGCCTGCTCATAGGCACGACGTGCGTCGTCCGTCCGTCCTAACCGGCGACAGAGGTCCGCGCGCGCCGCATGGGCTAGGTGATAGGTCTGCAGTTCCCCTCGCGCGAACAGGTCATCGATCAACCTCAGCCCCGCTTCCGGGCCGTGAAGCATCGCCACGGCGACCGCACGATTCAGTTCCACCACCGGCGATGGTTCAGCTTTGAGCAGCAAATCGTAGAGATCGACGATGCGGCGCCAGTCGGTCGCAGCCGCGCTGGCCGCCTGCGCATGGATAGAGGCGATCGCCGATTGAATCGCATAGGGGCCGACCTCCCCCATCGAGAACGCCCGCTGCACGAATGCGGCCCCCTCCGTAATGAAATCCCTGTTCCAACGTGTTCGATCCTGATCTTCGAGCAGAATCACGTCGCCGGATTCCGAGACGCGCGCGTCGCGCCGCGAATCCTGCAACAGCAGGAGCGCAAGCAATCCGATCGTTTCCGGGTCTGGGAGGAGTTGCACCAGGACACGAGCGAGACGAATGGCTTCTCCGGACAGATCATGGCGGGTGACGGCGTCCCCGGACGAGGCGGAATAGCCTTCGTTGAACACGAGGTAGACGACGCGCAGGACCGCGTCCACTCGCCCGGGCAACTCCTCTTGCGGCGGCACGTCATAGGGGATATGGGCATCACGAATCTTGGCCTTGGCCCGGACAATTCGTTGCGCGATGGTCGCCGGTTTGGTCAAAAATGCCCGCGCGATCTCTTCGGTCGTCAGCCCGCAGACTTCCCGCATGGTCATGGCGATCTGCGCCTCCGGCGTCAGGGCAGGGTGGCAGCAGATAAAGATCAGCCGCAGCCGGTCGTCCTCCACCGAATGTTCGTCGAGCGACTCGGCATCGAGGCTGATCGTAGCGGTTTCAAGTTGACGGGCGAGTTCTTCCAGGGATGCGTCGAAGCGAGCGCGGCGGCGCATGCCATCAATGGCTTTAAACCGGCCGGTGGACACGAGCCAGGCCCGTGGATTCGCGGGGATCCCCTCCCGCTCCCACTGCTCCACAGCCACCGTAAAGGCTTCGTGCAGCGCTTCTTCCGCCGCGTCGAAATCGCCGAGCAGACGAATCAGCGTCGCGAGGACCTGCCGCGACTGGGTCCGGTACAGCTCCTCGACCGCCGCGCGGAGAGATGTGGATGACTCCTCGCTCATGACAAGGCCCCTCGCGGACAGGCACAGCAGAGTCCCTGCCCGCAGTCACGGGATTCGCCTCACGTCCGGCCGAGTTGGGCCTTCGCTGCCTGGCTCATCATGTCCGGCTTCCAAGGTGGGTCCCATACGAGATCGACGTCGACCGCGCGCGCCTCGGACAACTCGCGCATGATCGCCGAATGCACCATTTCCATCAATAACTCTTCCATCGGGCAGGCGGGCGTGGTCATCGTCATGGTGACATGCACCTGACCATCACACACCTCGCTGCCATAGACCAATCCCAGATCGACAATGTTGATCCCCAACTCGGGATCCACCACTTGACGCAGGGCCTCCGTCACCCGAGGGTCTGATCCTGTTGCGTGTTTCTCTGTGGTCATCCAAGGCTCCCTTGTGCTGAGCACGACACCATTTTCATCATCGTCCGCATCAGGTCGGCGCGCGAGTCGCGGCACCGGACCGATCCGGCAGGCTCCCCAACGCCGTGACCGTATTCGCAAGAAACAGCACCAGCGTGACGGCATTCAACAACCCGCCCATTTGCCGTCCCGCACCCCACCCAGCCGCGTCACCGACCAGCCGCATCAGCAACGTCGCCTGCAACAGCACCACATGCGCATAAAACAACGGACGATACGTCATCCGCGCACCGAGCACCGCCGGAAAGATGATCGGCGCATGGGCAAAGATCATCGCGAACACGAAGCCCAGAAAAAACGCGTGCAAGATGACGTCGTACTGTGGCCCCACCGGCACACCGCCATAGCTCAAGGCCGCCAACCCGCTTATGCCCAACCAGGCATAGCCACTGAGCAGGCAGACGGCGATAAAGCGCGTCAGCCCGGTTTGTCGGACCGTTCGCCTGGCAATGTCATGACGACCTAACCACAGGGCCAGGCCGATACACCCCGCACCGGCCAGACGAACCCCGGCGTCGAACGACCATTCCAACAGAAGCAGCCCACTCAGAAGCAGTCCCACCAGAAACAGGAATACTGCCTGAGCCCCTCTCGGCACCTGCTGCAACCGGGCGAGCTCCAACCGTTCACCGGCAATGGTGATGAGCAGAAAGGCCGCCCACCAGAAGACGACCAGAAAGACGGGCCGACCGAGCAACCAAAGCAGATTGCCCAACAGCCACACGACGGCACCCACGCCCATCGTCGATGTGTACAGTGCCGGATGCCGACGGATGATGGCCGCAAAGATCGCAACCAGACCTGCACTGCCGCCCAGCATCAACAGTCGTGCCACGACCAGCGGACCGCCTGCAACCAAGACCAGCGCGCCAAGACCAGTGAGGAGCGGCGCCGCATAGGCCCAACGCTGGCCGAGAGCCACCGCACGCTCCAGACTAATCAATGTCCCGAGAAAACCCGAAACCATCAGCGGACCATGCAAAAACGAGAAGTCCGGACGAGGGAGCGGAACATTCCAGCCGAGACGGGCGAGTCCGGCCCAGACCCCCGTCAGCAAGGCCATCATGCCGAGTGCGAGGAGCGGGAGCCGTCGCGGGTGGCGGATCGTCATCGTGTCGGACCCTTGCGCAGTGTCATCGTGGCTCGATCACGTCAAGTGCAGCGATCGGTTCCAGGCGATACCCCGCCCGAGCCAACGCGCCTTCCAAGGTTTTCATGACCGCCGGGCTGTCGGAATGCCGCATGACGATCGGAAGCGGCGCGGCCTGCAGGGCAGCCAGCAGCGGTTCCATCTCGTCGGTCGGCAACTGGTCGCAGAGGGAGTAGAGCCCCTCCGGACCTTCTTCCAATGGATTGTGGTCTGAGAGGATCCGGCGAATCGTCGCCAGGATCTGAGGCGTCGGGGTGGGCATGAGCAACGTCGCCAGCGCACCATGGTCGAGCCGTAGCTTTGCCGCCACCGGCAACGGGGCCCCGCCACGCCAGCGCTGCACCGCAGGCAACAACAGCTTTTCTTCCATGCCGATGTGCCTGAGCAGTCCTGCGCGAAATTGATCGTAGGTTGTTTGATTATTCTGATCGGCCGTGGCTCTCGACGAGCACAACAGCCCGTCCAGGCGTCGGTGATCCTCTACCAGCAAGGTCGTGATGGGTCCCGGCCGTTCCTTGTCTGTCTCTGCCATCCCTTGGCTTCCGTCGTACGCTCGACTCGCTGGTCTCATGACCGGTTCGCTCGCCTCTTCATCAGCGACAGACCCTACTGCCTGGTGGGCAGACTGTCAACGTTCCGGACGGGGAGGCGAGAGGAATGATCCAACGAGGCGAAAGGCTGGGAGGAGGCAGCCGGACCAACGAGCCGGTCATCCACGGCCAGGTGGTACCACATCGGTCGCTGGGACTGCTGGTCCTCGCGTTCCCGGCGCCTGTCCCGGCTGCTGTTGCGCCATGTCCAGCGGTGACCATCCACCACCCAGCGCTTTGTAGAGTTGCACCACGGACACCAATTGCAGCCGGTGGGTGCCGGTCAGGGCCAGTTCCGCCTCAAACAAATTGCGTTGCGCCACCAGCACATCAAGGTAATTGGCCAGCCCTCCCTTGTAGCGAAGATTCGCCAGCCGCAAGGCCGACCGTAACGCGTCGACCTGCTGCGCCTGCGCGTCCCGCTGTTCCCGCGCCGTACGCACCGCGACCAGAGCATCCTCCACTTCGCGAAACGCGACCAGCACCGCCTGTTCGTATCGCGCCAGCACCTCACGACTCTGGGCCTCGGCTGCGTCCTGCTGAAAGCCGAGAATTTGCGCATTCAGCAACGGCCCCGCCAATCCTGGCCCCACCACCCCGAACGCCGTCTCGTCGGCAACCAGCCGTGACAATTGCGGACTGGCTACGCCCAGAATGCCGGTGATACTCAGCTTCGGAAATCGATCCGCCTTGGCCACGCCGATCCTTGCCGTGGCCGCCGCCAATTCCTGTTCGGCCTGCACCAGATCGGGGCGGCGCTGGAGCAATTCCGATGGAAGACCCGCAGGGACGTCCGGCGGCAACACCTGCTCCGTCAGGGAACGGCCCCGCGCCACCTGCCCCGGCGGTCGCCCGAGGAGAACGCTCAGCTGGTTCTCCTTCTGTACCATCTGTCTGGTCAATTCCGCCGCCCGGGCCGCAGCGTTGGCCCGTTCCGCCTCGAATTGATCCGCGTCGATGCGCGAAATCATGCCCTGCCGCAGTCGAGCCTCGGCAATCCGAACCGATTCCTCCCAGGACTTCAGCGTGCGCTGTGCGACGCCAAGCTGCATATCGAACTGCAGCAACTCAAAGTAGGCCTCCGCCACACCACTCACGAGTTGCAGCACGACCGCGCGTCGGGCTTCCTCTCTGGCTAACAGGTCTCCTCTCGCGGCCTCATTCGAGCGACGAACCCGTCCCCAGATATCCATCTCCCAGGATAAATTTCCCTGCAGATAATAGTTGAATGGATTGGGGAACCCTGGAAATAGAAAGTTCGCCTTGCGACCGAAGGAGGGCGCATTGGCCGTGACATCGGCCTTC
This sequence comes from Fimbriimonadaceae bacterium, assembly GCA_019638775.1. Classification (NCBI taxonomy): domain Bacteria; kingdom Bacillati; phylum Armatimonadota; class Fimbriimonadia; order Fimbriimonadales; family Fimbriimonadaceae; species Fimbriimonadaceae bacterium. The sequence continues at coordinate 5,409 of JAHBTD010000048.1, forward strand.
GGGGCAAAATCCATTTTTGAAATGAACAGGCGCGATTGGAATTCCTCGACGGACGCCACCGCCCGCTGCAGATCCTTGTTCTCCGCGAGTGCGATGCGAATGAGGCGGCGCAATTCCTCATCCTGCAACAGGTCCCACCAGGGAAGATTGGCGAAGGACTCCGTTTCCTGAGCCGAGACCGCCATTCGGAAACCGTTCGGCACCTGCAGGTCCGGACGGGAGTAGTCGGGGCCGACCGCACAGCCGGTCAACATAACGAGCCCGATGATGAAGACGACAAAACGCATGATCGACCAATCCTATGCGGGATCGCACTGGCCGGACGCCCCGACCGGTCCCGTCCCGGTGATTTCACCCACGATGTGCCTGGTGCAGCAGCCATGGGCGATCAAGGCCGCGCCTTCCCGCCACATCCTGGCCAACAGGGCCTTGCCCTCCTCCGAAATGAACGTGATGCCGACCAGTTCCACGACGGGAGCGAACATCCCGGACTGCCGTACGGTTTGCCATACCCGTTCCAGTTCCGTCACCCAAGGCCCGCTCAAACTTCCCTCCAGGGTCAGACGAGCGGAATCTCCTGTCTGCTCCGACGTAATCTTCAGCATGGTTCTCCATTCACCCCTTTGCACCGGCAAGCTGCAAGCTAGGCTCCTCCGCGGCTTCAAGCTCCTCCGCCGGCTGATGTCGCGTCGCGATCAACGAATAGAACACCGGCACGACGAACAACGTAAACAGCGTCCCGACCGTCATGCCTGTAACCAGGACCATCCCGATACTGTTGCGCGCCGCCGCGCCTGGCCCCGACACCAACACCAACGGCAGGTGGCCGAACACCGTCGCCGCCGAGGTCATCAACACCGGCCGCAGTCTCGTCATGGCGGCTTCACGCAATGCTGCCGTCTTGGACAGGCCGCGGGCTTGCAACGTGTTGGCGAACTCCACGATGAGAATGCCGTTCTTCGCGATCAACCCCACCAGCGTAATCAAACCGACTTGCGAATAGATGTTGATCGTGGTCAGATCCAGAAAACTGAAGACCAGCGCCCCGGAGATAGCCAAGGGCACCGAACCCAGCAGCACGATCAACGGATCGCGAAAACTCTTGAACTGCGCGGCGAGCACCAGATAGATCAGCACGACTGCAAAGCCCAGCGTCACGATCAGCGCCGACCCCTCATGCCTGATCTGGCGCGACTCGCCGGCATAATCGAGGGTCGCGCGAGAACCGGCGGCGGCCGCGGCAGCTGTTTCCAGCACCCGTAGCGCTTCGTCCTTCGTTACGCCCGGTTTCACTCCGCCGAAGATGCGGACCGCATTGCGTTGCTGAAAACGATTCAAGGTTCGCGGAGCAGTGCTGGTCTCAATGCGGGTAAACGTCGAAACCGGGACCAACTGCCCGCCGGGCGTCTTGATTTTCAAGTCGAGCAGCGGATCGAGAGTGGCCCGATCCTTGTCGCCGATCTGCGGGATCACCTTGTAGCTCCGGTCATAGAAATTGAACCGGTTCACATAGGCGCCGCCGAGCAACGTGCCCAGCTCCTGGCCGACACGGGCCAGGTCGAATCCCAAGTCGGCCAGCCGTTCCCGATCGATCACGACCCGAGCCTCGGGCAAATCGATCTTGAGGTCCGTATCGACGTAGAGGAATTTTCCGCTCTGCCAACCGGCGCCGAGCACGGCCCCTGTGGTTTCCAGCAACTGCTCGGCAGGCAACTGACTTTCCAGGATCAGTTCGACATCATATTGTCCCGGCGTCGGCAGCGGCGGGTCGAGCCGCGGAAAGACCCGCAGACCGGGGATTTGCGACACGGCGCCATACACCTCGCCGTACATCAGCTCGGTTGAACGTGTCCGTTCGCGCCAATCTTTCGCCACCAAT
>JAHBTD010000049.1 GCA_019638775.1 Fimbriimonadaceae bacterium
TCCCGCCTCCCGCCCCACTGGAGAACCCCCTAGTTTTTGCGTGTCGAGTGCCCTATGGGAAGACACTAGGGTTACCGCCAGTTGAACGACTGACCGTGCGGCGACACACTCGTGCCGACAGCCTGTGTGCCCCATCTCGTCGAGAAAGGAGAGTGGTCATGCGTCAGCTCATTCTTCGCAGCCTACTAGGCTTCGTAATTGTTGCGGCCGGCGGGTGCAGCTATCTGTTCTATCCTCACGCCAAGGACTTCACCGAGAAGGCAACGGGTGGTACGACCATCGAGACCTTGATCAACCTGACCGATATGATGGAGGCCACTGCCAAGGCCGGCCGACAGGGGAAAGGAAACGATCAGGCTCTTGATGATCTGCACAACCAGCTCCATGCCTTTGACAACACGATCTGCTGCGTCGACAAGAACAAGCGCGATCTACCGGCCTATGACCTGCTTGTCACGCACAATAAGGAGCTCTGGGCGATTTTTAAGCGCGCCTGGAAGTTCAAGGATGACCAACCTCAGCGCAGTCAACACATGGAGCTGTTTGCCACGGAAGTACGGGAGCTCCGGGACTCGCTCCACGCATTGCAATGAATGCCGGAATGTTGCACAGTGCGCCATAGCGGGGAGTCAGGCTCGTTGACTCCCCGCCGTTGCACGATTTTCGACGCTCCCGCTGAAACGTCAAGCCGCCATGCTTGACCGGTCCAGGCTTACGGGGGCACAGCGAAAGGTGCGTGGCGCATGCGTGCCGACAGTTTCAAAGACTTTGTTCTGGATCAACTCGGCCGAGTCCCCCAGCTCATGTGCAAAGCGATGTTCGGCGGCCACGGTCTCTATCAGCGCGAGACGTTCTTTGGCATCATTCACAAGGGCCGGCTCTACTTGAAAACCAATGGGATGACACAACCGACATATGCCGCGCGCGGCATGCAGCCGTTTCGCCCGAACGGCAAGCAACTCCTCAAACACTATTACGAAGTGCCGATCGATATCCTGGAAGATGCCGAACAGTTGACGGTCTGGGCGCACCGGGCCATTGCGCCACCGACTGCGCAATTGATGCTTCCGTTTCATGACCATCCTTCCACACGGGACGTTCTCACCCACGGGTCATGAGCCGGCCGCTCACCACACCCCCTCGACGTCTCTGGACCATCGGGCATTCGACCCGTTCCAACGAAGAGTTGCTCATACTTCTTCGATCTCAGGAGCTCCAACGGCTGATCGATATCCGTCGTTATCCCGGCTCAAGGCGATATCCTCATGTTCATTCGGCTGCGTTGGCCAAGAGCCTCCCCGTAGTTGGTATCCGGTATGAAGACATGCCGAGGCTCGGCGGACGGCGAACGGCTCGATCCGACTCGCCAAACGGCGGCTGGAAAAACGCGAGTTTTCGAGGGTATGCCGATTACATGCAGACGGAAGCATTCGACCAGGCACTCGACGCGCTGATGGCCTATGCCGCAGAAGCACGGACCGCCATCATGTGCGCAGAAGCCGTCCCCTGGCGGTGCCATCGCTCCTTGGTCGCCGATGTCCTCGTCATTCATAGATGGGAGGTCGTCCATATCATGGGGCTCGCCCAAAACAAGAAACATCAGTTGACGGCCTTTGCCAGGGTCGAAAGCGACCTGATTGTCTATCCTGCTGCAACTGATGGGGAGGCCCCGCCCCGCTTGCTCTGAGCACCTGGGATCGACTTTAGAACAACATGGAACTTACCCAAGTAGCTACAAAACCTCGCGAAAGCGTTATAATCCAGCTGAGGATCCGGGATCGCTAGAGACGATCGTACAACTTATGCCGTTACTCGTCGGACAACATATTAGCCCCGAAGAACTCGAACGGACGACCAGCACGTGGCCTCCTGAACGATTTGCCGCGCTCTGCAATACCGTGATTTGGGCAGCGTCAGGTCGTGCATTTCAAGAATTTCCCTCATTCACAACCCGTGTGAACGTGAAAGATGGTGGAATAGATGCGGAATGGACCATCGAAATCCCCGACGATCATGGAGATATTCCTACACCAATCCTACGCCCAGGCTGGAACGTGTTCCAGTATAAGAAGCGCGATGTCCTCGCTGACAAGCGGCAACCCATCATCACCCGACTCCGATCTTCGTTAGTCGGAGCGCTCAAGGAAATCGAAGAGAACTTCGGCAGGAAACCTGAACGGTATGTTCTCTTCGTCAACATTCATCTCACCCCAGGCGAGACGGCCTCTCTCAAAAAGAGCATTCAACAAAACGACGGCGAAGACTTAGCCGCTCATATACAAGTGGTCGGAGCCGCAGAACTCGCTGCATTGCTCAACGATCATCCTCATCTTCGGGCAGCTTTCTTTACCCCACTCGCTTTTCAGACGTGGCAAGGCGCCTACGAGGTCCATCGCAACAAGAAGCGATTTGGTTCCTCTGTTGAAATCGTCGGACGAGAGTCCGAACTGGATCGTTTAAAAACCCTTGTCGACAGTCCTCTGATCCGAGCAATCGTCCTGAGCGGCCCTCATGACATGGGGAAGAGCCGTCTTGCACTCGAAGCAACCAAACACAAACCGTATGACGTAGCCGTTGCGATAGACCCACGCTCAACCGACTTAGCCAACTATCGCGACCTATGCTCAAATCGATCAGAAACCATTTGTATCGTCGAAGATCCGGAATTCGATACCCTGCAGTCTCTCATCGGAGAGGCCTTGTCAGTGCCTGGGCTGAAATTGCTGATCACTTACCCAGCAGCTGAAGCATCAGATTTGAGCTATGGATTCGATAACCGAGTTGAGTCACTTCAGCTTTTCCCCCTGGGCGATGAAAGCGCAAGGGAACTTCTACACGCGACGGGACAGGTTCTTGACTACGGAATTCAGGAATGGATTCTTAGCCAGGCAGGTGGAATCCCAGGAATCCTCTTAGCGGCGGCCAGCATCGCAAGTAATCTTCGCCAGGACCATACAGCCTTTAGTACCGCCGTGGGAAAAGAGTTTGAACGCCGTATCGTTCAGGAGCTTGGCGAGGCAGCCTCGCGCTCAGCTCGGCTGCTAGCTGTCTTGACCCACGTTGGAATCAGCGGCCCGCACGAGGCCGAAATTCAGACCATCTGTGAGATATTCGGGGATGGTCTATCGTCTCACGAAGTACTTGCCCAGCTACCAAAACTAGAAAACTCTGGCCTGGCAAGGCGGGCTGGTTATTTTGCCGAAATAGCCCTCCCTCTTCTTGCGAACCATCTGATCGAACAACTTCTCCAAGGACGGAGAGATGAGATGTTCGCCCTGTTCGCCAGGTTGGACGAAGCAGGACAGATCAGATTCATCAAGCGGCTTGCGCAATTGAGAGGGCCCGAAGCCGAACCATTCTGGAATGAGTTATTTGCATCTGATGGCTTACTAGGCACACTTCCGAGCATTCTTAAACGACCTCACTTACTCAGACTTGTGGCCGGAACAGTGCCCCACCGAGTACTGCATGTACTTGAGAGCAACCTCCTCACCAGTACCAGAGAAACTCGGTTAGCCATTGCCGGGCGCTCTCGGCGTGAATTAATGTGGGCGCTTGAGCAACTTCTATTCAGAGCGAAAACTAGTAAAGGAGCCCTGCGGCTTATCTGGCTCCTGGCGGAGGCCGAGAATGAGAGTTGGGCAAACAACGCAACCGGCGTCCTCGAAGAATGTTTTCTCCCACGCCATCCGCAAATGCCGCTGCCCTTAGACGAGAGAGCAGCTCTTATCCGGCAACGTCTGTCGTCTCGACCCAAACCAGAAACGAGACTCGTTGCAATCAAAGCCATCGAGAAAGGCTTAGGAAGAGAACGCTTATCAGTTCGTCTTCGTCGGAGCGAAAGCTTCCATCCTTTAGACACACGACCTGACCTAACATGGCCGGACGTTTCTAGCTATCTGATTACGCTCGCGGAGATTTTGATCTCACTTGCCTCCCAAGAAGATGAAACCTCCCAGGCTGCTTTAAAACTGCTCCCGAATTCTCTCGCAGAGCTGGCCTATCATGGGCTGACGGCCAAAAGCCAAAAATATTTCAAGCTGTTGACCCACTGGGCGCGTTCCGAACGTAAGGGACTCGATGTGTCGAAACTGTCCGGCGTGATGAGACGGGTTCGTGACTTCTATGACGAGCAGCTTGCGAAGCGAGGTTTCCCCGATGAGCGAAAAGCGGAATACACCCAGTTCATTTCAGCCCTGACCCAGTGGCAAGTTTCGTTGGATCAAGGTGGGTTCGCAACCAGACTCAAGCTTTGGGCAGGCGGGGGACGCTACCGCTTGCCTAATGAATGGAACCAGGTGGAACAGGAACTGCGCAAGCTTGCCCAAGAAACAGTTCAATCTCCAGTGCTCCTGACAACCGACTTGACAGAGTGGCTGACAACCTCCTCCATGAGAGAAACTCGAAGCTTTTTTTATGCTCTCGGCCAAGAGGACAACACTCTTTATTTCCAGCGAATCGTTGAGGCGCTCGGCAAGGATGCCCCTGGCAGCAATACCTTTGCTCCCTATTTCGCCGGTTGGGCAAACCGCGATCCCCTGGGAGCTGAGAACCGATTGGATGAGCTCGCCGACTCGCACAGTGTCTCTGCGACCGCTCTGCTGGGTACGACGAGCTGGCTAGACCCAACACCTCGGGGGCTCACGCGGATCAAGAAACTCGCATCAGGGGATCCTGAATATGCTGCCGCTATACTTGGCCGATGGATCGATCATCTGAGTCCCAGAGAGTTTACAGAGCTACTCCAAATCATAGGTGGACATGATCTGCAACAGGCCTCTGCCGCAGTCGACTTGCTGGGAAGCTGGATGTACCATCAGAAACCTTTCGATGGACCATTGAGCGACTTGGCGTGGCGTTGTATCGAACACGGGCCCTCGAGAAAACCGGCTCGATCTGCCGAAGGTTGGCATTTTGATGAGTTGGCCTCTAAATTGACCGAGGCCAATCCTGACGTAGGCTTTGAGAAATTCCACCAGCTTCTTATCGCGTCTCCATCCCGGACGTCGGACTGGGAACTCCTGGATATGGATGGGGGAAATCAATGGTGGAAAACGCTACGAGCGCAAGACCGCCTGCGCGTATTTCGGATCTTACTCGCGACCTCTCTGGCAGACCACACCGTGCAAGAAATGCTTTCCTGGCGACTGAAGGACCTACTCGATCAAGAGCAGGACGCTGACGATTTGCTCAAGGCCATTGGAGACGAGGCCGGCCTTGCACGCATTGCTGCAAGATGGCTCGTTGGCAGCAAGCCAAACTTTTGGACTCTCGCGTTTGCACTTCTTAAGAGATTTCCTCACAACCCTCAGCTACAAAGTGCCCTCACCTCGGCAGCGATGGACATAGGAACCATGATTGAAGGCCCCGGTTCCCGCTTCTATACAATACGACAGCAGGAGATTCAGGCACTGGTGGAGAGCTCTTCCACACCAACGGAAGCGCGTCCTTGGCTCCGGGATTTGATTGAAATACTTGGTTCAGAAGTCGAAACCCGTTTGATCTGGGAATATGATCTTGAGGTGAACGATGTGAAACGGTACATCCATGGAGATGACATCGATCAAAAGCGGTGGGCTATCGGTAGGGTCCTCAAATATGCGCAATGGTCTGATGTCAGGAAGCTGCTGACGGTGGATGAAATCGAAGAGGCTCTCCCCCATATCACTCTGCCAGAGCCGAGGCGAACGATCATCGCGAGACTTTTACCGACCTGGAAATATGCCGGCTAGCATCCTCACATCCCTTCAGCGGCAGGTGCTGACTTCTTTCTTCCAGAACGATCTGGGGCAACGGGGCTATTATTTGACTGGAGGGACTGCCCTCGCGGAGTTTTATCTTCGTCACAGACATTCGGATGATTTGGATTTCTTCACCCGAAGACAAGACCGGCTCGACCAAGACTTCAGGCACTTCCTCGATCTTATCCCTACATTCGGCCTTACCATTTCTTCCGACACGATATCAGGCGACTACTTGAAGCTTTTTGTGCGAAACGAGGGCAGCAATCAGGAAGAGCTTAAAATTGAATTCGCACGGGATGTACCGGCACAAATGGCACCGCACACAATTCAAGAGGGAATCGTTATCGATTCATTCGAGGACATCGCAACAAATAAAATATGTGCGATTCTTAGTCGCCAGCCCTCTGAGCCAAAAGATTTTTACGATTTATATTTCATACTAAAGCACTCCCATTTCACCTTGGACTATCTCATAAGCCGCGCCCGGGAGAAAGAGGCCCTGCTAGATACCGAGGACGGAATACTGCTGTTCGCAGCAAACCTGCTGACTGTCCAGAATCTCGCTCTGATGCGCAAGCTCGAACCAAGGATGATTAAACCCGTCTCGGCTGAGGAACTTCACGATTTTCTCTTTCCTCTGGCTACAGAGCTTTCACAACGCTACCGCCCTGGCCACCGATAAGCTGGATGGCCATGAATGCCATCTATCGCTTCCTCAGCGATCTGGTCCTGCTGCTGCACCTGGCCTTCGTGCTCTTCGTCGTGACGGGCGGGCTGCTGCTGGTGAAATGGCCTCGCCTTGCCTGGCTGCATCTACCGGCGGCGGTCTGGGGCGCGGTCGTGGAATTCACCGGATGGATCTGTCCGCTGACGCCGCTGGAACACCAATTGCGCGCTCTGGCCGGTGAGTCGGCCACGGAGGCCGACTTCATCGGCCGCTACCTTCCCCCCCTGCTCTATCCCGAAACATTGACGCGCGAGATCCAACTCCTGCTGGGCTTGCTCGTGCTGGTGGTGAACCTGGCCCTGTACTGGTGGGTGTTCTGCAAAGCCTCGGGAGAGAAGCCGTAGCGATCGGCCCGCTATCGAATCGGTTCGTTCTTTGATGAGGTCATGATCAGCGCCAGGCAGCCCTGCTCACTTGACGTCACGGGGTGGACGGTGCCCGCCTCCGCGCGG
>JAHBTD010000050.1 GCA_019638775.1 Fimbriimonadaceae bacterium
ATGGTCTAGGTCGCGGGTGTCGTCGCGTCTGAGGGCGGGTAAGCGGCTTGCTGTGGCCGATTCAAAGGCATCGAGCCACTTCCGAATGTCTTCGGGTTCAAACCTGACGAGGCCGTGAATCCGACGGCAGGGAATCTTGTTCTTTGAGACCCAGAGATAGAGCGTGGATTGTTTGATATTGAGCCACGCGGAGAGTTCTTTGACGGTGAGCATGATGCAGATACACCGGGGGAGTCTTGCGACCCCCCCAGTCCCCCTAACATGGGCTGCCCGCGTGACCGCCGGCAGGCCGGTGAAACCGATTGGGTGGTTGCTTGAGCAAATTGCGGTGTCGGTCTTTCCACCGAGCAATGCCCCTGACAATTTCGTTCAGTAGCCATTCTTCTCCTCCAGGGGTGGCACAAATGACCGCCAACATCGGCGTCAGGGTGTCACTCACCCATCGTTTTACATTCTGCAAGGTCTGCACCTGCTGCTCCTGGGCCAATCGCCCTTTCTGAAATCCCTCCGTTAGGAGGGCGTACCACTCCAAGACTGGAGCCCGGTACCGTTCTTCGTCCTCGGCATCCTTCGGGATCTGCCGGAAATCCACATAGGATCGCAGTAAGCCGACTACCAACTCCTTCCAATCGGTTTCGTCTAACGTGGCCAATGCTCGGGCACATTGTTCGGCCCGATCCTTCTTGAGCTCTAATTCCCATCGCGTCCCGTAGTCCTGATAGTTTTCTTGTCCTTTGCTTTGGAGTTCGAGCCGTTTGTCATAGATCCGCAACAGGGTCTGACTCTGCGGACTGCCGAAGTACATCGTCTCGCCGGTTGTCGCTCCGGTGCCGTGCGTCAGATTGGAGACGATATGCCGGACCTGAGCCGCCCTTGTGACGCATTGGCCTGCCGAGACCGCTTCTCGGATGGTAGCCACCGGCACCGTTCCCGCTCGGTCATCCAGCGCACAGTCGATGCGTGTCACGTGGCCCTGTTGGGCATGTACCCACTTGAGCAGGGTGCGAATTTGATCCAGTGCCAGGGCGGACGCGAGGCCGCCCGACAGGTCCACATGGATTTCATTCGGACGACGGGGCGCATTCGTGCCCAGTTTGCCGACCCCGCGCAGGCCGTCGACCCGCATCCAAGACAAGGGATAGCCTCGGAACCCGCCCTTGGCTTTACTCCAGTCTCCTCCCAATACGCGCATGGTCTCTTGAGGATTGGTGCCCAGGACCGTAAAGGCCAACCAATCAATGGAGAGGGTAAATGCAGAATCCATGGAACCTATCGACCTCCTGTAAGGAGCGCTGTAGGTAGCGCCCCCGTGTTACCAAGACGGGGGCCATTCCGCTCCGCGCCCCAGCCTGCCGGCATTGGGCGCGGACCGGCTTTGCCTCCTAATGGTGTGACGGATAGCACTCTTTTTAGCGTCCTTCCTGTGTCGGTCGCGTGAGCTTCTGTCGGACTACGCCAAAGGCTTTTTCTCCGACCTCTCGCGCCACGATCTTGATCGCCTCGGCTTTCCCATCCATCACCATGCTCATCAGGACCGCACCGCGCACATACTTGGAGACCGTCGTCCCTTCCTCTGTTGCACACTTTTCGATCAGCTTGCGTTCCTGATGCGTGACCTTGAATTGTAATGTTTCGGTTTTAGTATCGTCTGATTTCATCTGGCCTCCATCGCGTGTAGCGCATTATATAATACAGTATATAATGCGTCAATGCGGGCACCAAGGCATTCATTCAGCCAAGTTGTAAGCCTCCCCGGAGGAATTGGGAAATAATAAGTCGTCCCAATTAACCAAGGGATTTCTAGCCTTCGGTCGTTGCGCAAGGTCTAAAAATCTTCGTAATGAGCGGCGGAGATAATCCTCAGTCAACTTGCTGAAGTCACTGAGCGACATTTGAACGCCAGCTCCCTTCGGAAGTTTTGGATCTGCACCATGCACAATTGAGCTTCTAATCGAATACGCCTGCTTCATAGTTTCGTAGACCACTTTTCTAACTTCGCCCCGTTCAAGAAGAAATGCAGTTCTTAGAGCCAGACGAAACGCCTTCTCGGCTCCACCCTCGTCCGCAAGATAAAGAGCTTCGAAAGCTATCATCTGATCAATAAGGCGATCCCCTGGATCAACGCGCTTCTGAGCGATCTCGTAACGTCGTAGTGCAAGAGCCAATGATTTGAACAGTTGTTCATTGAGAGTGACTAGCTGCTGCCGAATTATCTGTACCTCATTCACTTCTTCCTCTCTGAATTCATATAACGGGGGAGCAGGGGTCCATACACCTGGGCTTTTGACTATGAAGTTGCTCCAGATTGGAGTCCATCGTTTGGGTCTCGCGAAAATTCCATCTGCTCGAACCCTTCCCTCCTTAAGAAGGTGCAGAGACATTACAATCTGAGAGCCAATTGTTTTCTTTTCCGTAAGGCTTCGAGTTGTAGGGTCGCAATTCATTAGCTTCGCTTCTTGCCATTCACAATAAACCACTGGATTTCCTCTGACCTTCTTCTGCTTTCCAGCACAATCGGTCACAACTAAAGAATCCATAAGTCGTACCAATGACGTAAATTGGATGGGCAAATGTTGGCAGGAGAGGTGCTCTAGTGGAATCCATCCTTCGAAATCGACTACATCATTCGCAATAAATTCCTCGAAGTCCCTGAAAGTGTGTTCAAACTGACCTGTCTCAAAGACAGGAATTTTCATATCCTTCAGCTGGTAAGCAACGAACTTTAGAAGGCAGTTCGGTACATCAAATCTCTGCCCCGTACTCCCAATTACTATCAATTTGTCGAGATGGCGAGCTACGGCTTCTGTGGTTTGCATAAGGTGCTCACAGAGCTGATACTCCGCAGATTTAGATAAGCTCATGAGGCTATTGGCTAGCAAATTCCACCACCAAGGATAGGTTTGCTCTGCGAAACTCCAAATGTTCGTGCTTTCCAGAGTTGGTACCCATAACGCACGTTCTGTGGGTGTCTCATGCGTGTGATTGGGATTTTTTATGTGATCAATCGCTACGCTAGTAAATGCACTGAGAGCGTGCCTGAGTTCTTGTGGAAGACTCATGATTTTGGACGGGTCCTATTCTTAGACCCTGCGCATGGAAGTTACATTCCATCCCTAGGGCTCAATTGTGGGTTGATTAACATGGATAAGCGGGTTGGGGGTTGCAAGCTCGCAGCCTTGAATAGACCCCATTTGGTCGTAGCGTGCCCACTTTTCAAAATGACTTTAAATATCGTCAATATATAAGCCGCTATCCCAACAACTACAGAGATCAAGGCGGAAGGTGCTTGCAAGCACCCGCGCGATGGGATAGGTGAGCAGGAATAGGTTTTTGCGATGTGTTTCTTTCGTGTGCTTAAGCTGGCTTCTCTAGCACATCAGGTATTGCACAGACTTCAGGAGGTTGCGATGAGTGAGATTCATTATTTCCCCCGCTATTCGACTAAAGAAAATGCTGTAACGAACAATTCACTGTTGCTCCTCTTAAGATTGTATCAATACGATCGTTATAAGTTCGAGAAACTCATGGAAGCGTTAAACGTCGAGCAAGAGGTACTCCTGCCAAGTTTTGGTTTGCAGTTCCATCAACAAATCGCAACGGGAAAGAGCGTGCTGGATGGATACCTATGGCAGGAAAGTATCAAGATTGCCGTTGAAACTAAGCTGGGCAATGACTTTGATTTCGTGCAACTGAGGAATCACTTGGCCGTCTTCAAAGATGAGCAATACAAGTTTCTTCTACTTCTCAACAAGGTCAGTGAAACACGGTCCAGTGAGCAGCTCCTTTCTCTTCGTAATTTGGCCGAACAGAATAAAGTTACTGTGCTGCATGCTACGTTTGCGAGTCTCATTAAAGCGGCGGGGGATTGTCTATCGCCTCATGATGAAGAGATGATTGCTCTTGTGAAAGACTACGAGCTCTTTTGTAGCGGTAATGACCTACTGCCAACGGATCAATATACGATATTTGCCCCACCGTGCGGAACTTCTGTCGAGGACAACATCAAATTTCAATTGTACTATTGCGGAGCGGAACGGCATTTCCGTAAGGCTAAATACCTTGGCATCTACGCCGACAAGACCATTCAAGCTATCGGCACCATCTCAAAAATTGTACCGTGCGATGTAGACCTTGAAGGCAAGACAGTAGCAGTCACCGGAAAGCAGTTTGACCTTACGGAAAAGGAAAAACAACGTATCTTAGGTGCAAGCGAAGCCGCCCAGAAATATCAATATGACCTCACTACGGGCCATCATTTTTTTCTATGCAATGAGATGGTAGCTACGGATTTTCGGAAGACATCGAAGGGCGGCATAATGGGACACCGTTATTTCGATCTAAAAGAGATTCTGGGAGATCATCAGATTCCTAATAGTCTGGAGGTCTTGGGGAATCTTCTGCGGCAGTATCAATGGAAATGATCGAGCTAAGGACAACTCTGAATCGCATACTTATGGTGCTCCAGGAATTGAAACTGTTTCAATTGACCATACGGAGCCGCCATTTATTCGCGCTTATATGGCGCAATTAGCGGGGGACCGCCAATTGCTTCTGGTCCATGGACGAGTTGTTAGTGCTCGACTCATGTACGTTGGTGGATCGACCAACCGTTAGGAGAAGCGAATATGAATTTTAGTGAGTTAGCGATGAGGGACGGATTCAGATTGCAGTTCTGGATTCACCCAGCCTTGACGGGTTAAGACATTGGCAGCAATTCCGATCTGACGCTCCGTGAAGTTCCGCTTGCGCTCGTTCCATGCATAGGTCCGTTCTACAACATCTTCGAGCGAGTGGACCGACTCATTTCTCATGATCCAATGCACGCTTGCTAAAAGTTCCAAGCCGAAGGGGGATTCGAAGCCTTTCACCAAAGCTGCCACACGATCGAAACGACTTCTGGTTTCGGGATGATTAGCGAGATACTCAGTGGCATCCTCAACCGCTCCAGGGACCAACGTGAGCTGCTTGTCAGGTACGTCACCGCCGTCATCATAGCCAGAGATGTGATGACCCTCGATTGCATGGAGAACATGTCGGAGGTTCTCTGCATATGGCCCATAAATGGCTCGTCTATACTTTAAGAGGAGGGGCTCTCCTGCCTCTTGCATGAAGTACATTAGCTTATGTACTTCGAGTAAAGTAACGTAAGGGTCAAGTAGTCCATCCAGATAGCGCTGCACTAGCTCGATCAATGTCGCACGACTTGCAGTCATCTTAGGGACTTCGCGCCGATGTTGCATCGTGTCGGAAGAAGGTGCGCCTTGAGGCTCATAGACATTGACATTAACGTCGACAAGGGGACTCAGGGCTGATTGAATCCGTGACCGAACTTCGTCCCAATTAAGACCACCCAACCCGCTACCTAGGGGTGGAAGCGAGATTGAACGAATATTTTTGGCGCGAATTACTGCGACAAGGTCCACAAGCCCTGCCTCAATATCCTCAATACGGCTCTTGCCACGCCAGTGGCGTTTGGTTGGGAAGTTAATAATATAGCGAGGTGGAGTTAGCTGACCTGTCTCGAACACAAACATTCTGCCGGGCTTAACTTGGCCGAGCTTACAAGCAACTGTATATGCTTTGAAGTTTTCCGGATAGGCGTTTTTGAACTGGAGTGCGATACCACGACCCATTATCCCAACGCAGTTTACCGTATTCACAAGAGCTTCAGATTCGCTCCTTAGGATGTCGCCGCGAGTGAATTGAATCATGGCAGAGAATTCCCCTTAGTAGTACCATTCAGGATGGATTTCGACCGATGGTCGATGACCGCTCGGCGACAACGCGACCACCACTTGATTGTAGGTCGATCGCGACTGAACGCCAATGCGCTCCACCAAATGCCACGGGAAACTATGTTCGGTCAAGAATTCTGCCTGCTTTCCATCTTTGCAGCTTCTCCACTCTGTTGCCTCCACAGCATTCCAGTTGACTTCATGGAGGCGATTTAAGTCGCAGCGATCTTCGAAGAAGTAACTGCCTGCATTAGACAATGTGAAGGCCCAGCGACGCCTATTTCGATCCGCCCAAGCAACTGCGGAACGTAGATCTGCTTCAAGGTGAACAATTGGCCCTTGTCCCCCTCGGTAATTGAGATCTGGATGGTTGGCTTGATTGATTAAATACAGCATGACGGAACGCGGGCAGAAATAAAAGGGAACGCAGTCGCCCACGTAAAGGTTGGGATGGCTGCTCAAGCAAATTTCGTTGAGTCGCCGCTGCTTGATTCCATTCATGCCGATGGTGGTCCCTACAGGTTCTCTACTCTGAACTTCTCGGTCACACCAGAGAAATTGATCCGCAAGAATTGAGGGCAATCGATCCACGTGTGCAATGTGATAGATTTTGGGCTGTGCTGGCACAGTCACTGAGAGGTTCCTCAATTTCCTGAGTGACTTGAGAGGAATTGGAAGTGGCCGGTTGTTTCATCTGCGGACCTACGTCAATTGTCTTGACGGGTTGCCACACCAATGTTGGGACCATGCCTTCTGCAGATAGGTCATGATTGTGCGGGAGGATACCGGTTTCTATACATGGAAACAAGTCCGGTACAGGCTTGGTACTTCCGTCCCTTACCGATTCGTGGGGTATGCTGCCTCACTACCTCCAGCTCTACGCAATAACCAAATTGGGACATGTCAGATCGTTGTGCTGAATTTGTGCTGAAGGATCTCTAAATCTTCAGTATTGGTTCGAATCAGTAGAAGCCGTAGAATCCTGTTAAGTGCTCCATAAACAAGTAAAAACGGGGAAACCTTCGCAAAATCAAGCCGGTGTTAAAACTGC
>JAHBTD010000051.1 GCA_019638775.1 Fimbriimonadaceae bacterium
TGAGATCGACCGGTTGAATAGGGACCTCACGGACATTCGCCTGTTGAAAGGGATTGAGGTCGATATTCTCGAAGACGGCTCGCTCGATTTGCCGGATGACGTGCTCGGTCGCTTAGACCTGGTGGTCGGCGCGGTTCATAGCCGCTTCACTCTCTCCAAGCAGAAACAAACCGACCGCATCCTGAAAGCCATGGACCATCCGCACTTTTCGATTCTGGCCCATCCCAGCGGCCGCCTTATCGGTCGCCGTGAGCCCTATGACGTGGACATGTTGCGCATTATCCGGAAAGCCCGGGAGCGCGGCTGCTTCCTGGAGGTGAACGCCCATCCGGAACGGTTGGACCTGACGGACATCCATTGCCAGATGGCGCGGGAGGAGGGGGTGCTGCTGGCCGTCAACAGCGACGCGCACAGCACGGCCGACCTCGATGACAGGAGATACGGTGTCGGACAGGCGCGGCGGGGCTGGCTCCAGAAGGCGGATGTTCTCAACGCGAGATCCTATGCGGAGGTGACACGATTGTTGAGACGGACGATGGAGCCCTGACGGTGCCGGACGGCTCATGTGGGGGCCAGTCGCGTGACGGTGATGAGATCGGAGGAGGGAAGACGATGACGGAACGAGCCGACCTGTTGGCGAAGGCGTCGAAACCGGCGGAAGACGCGTTGCGCCTGCACGCCTACTACAAGGGCAAGATGCAGACAATGCCGAAGTGTGCGATCCGGAGCCTGGAAGACTTTTCCGTCTGGT
Source organism: Fimbriimonadaceae bacterium (assembly GCA_019638775.1). NCBI lineage: Bacteria > Bacillati > Armatimonadota > Fimbriimonadia > Fimbriimonadales > Fimbriimonadaceae > Fimbriimonadaceae bacterium. Next base: position 752 of record JAHBTD010000051.1, read on the forward strand.
ACACGCCCGGAGTGGCCGCACCCTGCAAGGCCATTCAGGCCGATCCTGATTCGATCTACGAGTACACAAACAAGGGGAACATGATCGCCGTCGTCTCCGACGGGACGCGCGTGTTGGGGCTGGGCGACATCGGCCCTGGAGCCGGATTGCCGGTCATGGAAGGCAAGGCGATGTTGTTCAAATATCTGGGCGGGGTGGATGCCGTCCCGATCTGTCTCGACACGAAAGATCCCGATGAACTCATCAGGACCGTCCGCTTACTCAGTCCGTCCTTCGGGGCCATCAACCTGGAGGATATTGCGATGCCCAAGTGTTTCCGGATTCTGCGCGAGCTGCGGGCGATCAGTCCGATTCCTGTCTGGCACGATGACCAGCAGGGGACCGGGACGGTGCTGCTGGCGGCGTTGATGAACGCGCTGAGCGTGGTGGGAAAAGACATGGGGCAGGTGCGCATTGCCATGATCGGCATGGGAGCGGCCAACGTGCCGACCTATCGATTTCTCACTGCGTGCGGCGCCGATCCCGCGAGAATCGTCGCCTGCGATGCGGGAGGCATCCTTGGAACTCACCGACGGGAGTACGAACAGGATTCGGCGTTCAGCGAGCAATGGAACGTGTGTCGTCACACCAATCCGGCCGGTGTACGAGGCGGCATCGAAGAAGCGTTACGAGGGGCCGATGTCTGTGTGGCCTTTTCGGCCGGCGGCATCATCAAGCCGGAATGGGTGAAAGGCATGGCGCGGGACGCCATTGTGTTCGCCTGTGCCAATCCCGTCCCCGAGATCTGGCCCTGGGAGGCGAAGGAGGCGGGCGCGCGCATCGTGGCGACCGGACGCAGCGATTTCCCCAACCAGGTGAATAACTCGCTCGTGTTCCCCGGCATCTTTCGCGGTGTGCTCGACGTGCGGGCGAAGGCCATTACCGACGAAATGGCGATCGCGGCGGCGCATGAACTGGCCCTGTGCGCCAGGGAGCGCGGCATCCATGAGGAGAGTATTCTGCCGACAATGGAGGAATGGCAGGTGCCGATGCGGCTTGCCGTGGCCACGGCGACCAAGGCCCAGGAACAGGGCTTGGCGACGGTTGCGAGAACGCGCGACCAGGTGCACATTCTAGCGGAATCGAAGATCCGTTCCGCGCATGAAGCGATGCGCGTGTTGCTGCGCGAGGGGCTGATCGTCGCGCCGTCGGCAGCGAGGGAGTGATGAGTGCAGTGGCGGCGGGAAGCGCGATGGCCGAACAGGGCTAGGCGCAGGATTGAGTGGTGATAGTCGGTAGCTAATTGGACAGAAAACGCCCGATGGGCTCGGTCCTCGAAAGGCCGCTCTCGGCCAAGCGAGGAAGTTCGGGATCGAGGTTGAACCGGCGTAAAGCGGTCTTCAGCTCTGCCGCATTGACGCTGCCCATCGGCCGCGCCGCTTTTTGGCGTCGGCTGGATGGGCTTGTTATGCGGCATTTAGCGGCTTGATGCGCGCCATATCTTTCTCAATTGCCTCCGAGGCATCCCACAGATCCACAGCCTGCTGGGCGTTCAGCCAGAATTCTGGAGTATTGCCAAACAGGCGTCCCAGCCGCAGAGCCATTTCCGGACTGACACTCCGGCGCTCTCGCAACACCTCATTAATCGACTGCCGCGAGACACCCACGGCTTCAGCCAAACCGGAAACGGTCAGTCCATAATCCGGCAAAAAGTCTTCACGCAGCATCTCGCCTGGATGGGTAGGCCGTCGCTTGCTCTTGGTTGTGTTCGGAATGCTCATCTTTCTCACCTCATTCAGTGGTAATCACAAACTTCGACATCATAGGCGTCGCCGGCCACAAACCGGAAGCAGATGCGCCACCGGTCATTGATCGAGATCGAATGTTGTCCCTTCGGTCGCCTTCCAGTGCATGAAGGCGATTGCCCGGCGAAACTTTCAGGTCATCCAGCCGCGTAGCCAAGTCGACGTACTCCAACTTGCGCGCAGCCCGTTTGGCAACATCCGTCGGAAACCGCTTGGCATTGCCTGTGGCGTATAGTTCCTGGGTGCGTCGATCCGCAAATGTCTTGATCATGCGTCAAGTGTAGTTCGTCACGTGACGCGTGTCAATCGATGGTTTGCTACCGCCTAACGTGTGCCATCAGGTGCGTGCGTCGCATGAAGCCATGAGCGTGTTGCTGCGCGAAGGGCTCATCGTCGCGCCGTCGGCAGCGAGGGAGTGATGAGTGCAGTGGGGCGGGAACTGCGATGGCCGAACAGGCCTAGGCGCAGGATTGAGTGGTAATAATCGGTATTCAATAGAACGGAAACCGTCCGATGAGCTCGGGCTTTGATAGGCTGCTCTCGGCCAAGTGCGGAAGTTCGGGGCTAAGATCGCACCGCCATCAAGCGGTCCTCGGTCCTGCCGCGGCAACGTCCTGGCTGGGCGTACGGTTGGCCCGCTGCGGGTCAACCGTACGCTCCGGCCAGTTGTTGGGTGATGTATTTCTCCCGCTCCTCCAAGAGAACTATCTGCTCTGGCTTTGGCTGCAACCCGTGATTGTGCTTCTGGATATTTGCAGGAAAATTGAACACAAGTGCTTCCACGACAGACCGGCGATTTTCTATTTTGCCACCGGAGTGATAGAAGTGATCTCGCGTCACGATGTTAAACTTCCCCCATAGCGATTCCACAAATTGGTTGGCTCTGTAGTCGTTGTGATGCCACGTTGAGAGAATAAAGCGGGCGGGGCTGGTAGACAGCAGGGCATGAAGTTGCCGTTCGTTGTCTTCCGTCCATCCGCTGTAGTAGTCAACATATCGGCCGATGTATGGAGGGTCACAATAGATGATGTCATCCTCCGTCGCCTCTTCGATAACCCTCTCAAACGATGATACGCGGAGCGTCCATTCGGGTTGAATCAAGCACGCGACATCATGGACTTGATTGACAATCTTGGTGATGTAGGCCGGAGCAAATCGCTCTGGTTTCTGACAGAATGGAATATTCCACTCCCCCTTCCGGTTGAAGCGCATCATTCCGTTGAATCCCGCGCGAGAGAGGAAGAGGAAGTCCAAGGGGTCAAAATTCTTGTTGAAACGATCCTTTACTGCGCGGAAATGGGCGTACCCCTTGTCATCCGCAGTCGCGAGGAGTCTGCCTTCGTCTTCGAGGAACTTCCGAACCGAGGCTGGGGTGATGACTTTGTCTTTGACCGCCTGATAGAACCCAATCACATGCGGATTGATATCGGCGAGAAGGGCTTTTCGGAATCCAGAGTTGAAGGCCACAACGCCCGTGCCAAGGAAAGGCTCAATCCATCGCCCCTTCATGGCTGGCACCAAAGCCTGAATCCAAGGAACAAGTTTCGTCTTGATCCCTTGGCTCTTGATCGGTGGAACAATTGTTCTGTAGGTCATTTCCGTTTCGGCAGCGATTCAATGTACTGGAAGTAGGTCGCAATGTTCTTGAACGGTGGATCATCCATGTCCAATGCCTTTGCCATGTCTCGTGTCATGTAGGCCTGCCAATACGCGTCGAATAATGCTTTGCCGTCCTTCTGCTTGGTAAAAGGTCCCTCACCTTTCAGGAGTTCATCGATAACAGCCGTTGATCCGATGTTCTTGGTGTTGCCGCTTCCTGGCCGATCTGTCGCAATCCGCCATTTTTCTTGCACGAAGAATTTGAAGTCTCTGACTACGGACATGATACGGGACAAGTCGCCAAGTCCGTAGGTCTTTCTTTCGTCGAGTTTGCTCTTGGCCACGATGTCCAAGATCACATCCGCGCTCACCGACAGTTCTGTCATTTGCTTCTGGAGAGCATCAAGTAGCGTTTTCTCCGTTTCGTCATCTGGTGTGGAAAGCTGGTCCTCCAATGCTTTTCTGATGTTGTTGTTTAGAGTAAAGCCTTTTTCCGCAAACTTGCGTTCACACTCGAATAGATCTGTCTTTGTGTAGACGATGCCTAGAACGTAGTGAGCGTCATATTCGCTGTACGGATACGTTATGTTCTTCGTGGACGTGCGATTGCGAAAATAGCCTGTGAATGCTCCGAGCGTAAGTCCGTTAATCCTTGTGGGGCCAGTGCGGTAACTGCTCTTCAGATCAAGCGCAATCTTGCGACCTGTCTTGCCGTGTACAAACGTAATGTCGGGGTAATGATTCTGATGAGTTGCCAAGTCCATCCCATAACCGTTGTCCGTCGCGAACTTGGCCAGAACGGGGAATATCATCAGCTCAATGATTTTCGATACGACCTTTGTGTCGGTGCTTATCGTGTAGATGTTCTTGTAGATGTCGATGAAGCCTTTGACAGTCCATTCCGACTTGTCAGTCGCGACGACGGCGAAGAAGTCCGTAAAGCATTTCTCCAAGGCGGCTTTGAACTCGTCCATACGCTGTTTCCTTTTTATCTTTTGCTTGCGTTTCATATTTGTCCTGTCACCCAACCATGTTTAAGCCGATCCGCATGAGCGCCGGATCTGCCATTTTTTATCTGTATCACACGCCACTTCTGTTCGTGAACAATACGCCATAATCGCCGTTGGTTCAATGAGTTGCGACTGAGGGTACTGTCCCAATTAGGGCGATTATCCCGAACTTGACTTAAGTCGATGCGCTCAGTATGTTTGGTTGGCTTTGTTAGCTAGCGTCATTGCCTTTGGGAGCCTGGGGGAAGCTTTTGCCCAACCCTACCGGCCCACCATAGAAGTATCGATACGTCGTCCACTGTTCCCTATCGAAAGCGTCCCAATACCGAATGTAACCAAAGAAAAACAGGGTCAGACGGCCATCGTCCAATTCTTGGACCTGATGAGGTGTCAATCTGAGTGCTTTATTTCGCACCTCAGTACGCGTAGTCTGCCCAGGACCCAAGATACCCTTTGTTCCCCCTCCCTGCGGCAACGCATCAGGATTCGTCACGTTCCAATGTTCTTCGTCGAAAGTCTCACCAATCATGACGCCATCCCAGGCCTGCCAACGGTAAGCGGGGGTCAGCCCATAATTCTTAAATGTGATGACAGCACTCGGAACGCAGCCAGGGCAAGCAGGGTCTTCAATTTTGGCGAGGTCAACACTGACATAAGCCCGCAATTGTCGCTTGGCGGTATCATTCGAAATCCAAGCCTGAACGCCAGCGAACCCCGCTGCGAAAGTTCCCGCAATTGCGGCGATAAAGGAAGCGATAAAGAATCCGTATTCCAGCCAGTGCTTTTTATTCTCTTGGGGTCCAGTCTGATGTGGGGCGGAATGTGGCTCTGCTATTTTACCGCTCGGACTCAGGGTGCATCGGTTGCCGCGCTCGGTGCCCTGTTGTTGTGTATTGGTTGGATCATGGGGGCATTTGGCGTTTTCCGACTGTGCCTTATTCTCCTTGGTTACCATAGCTCTGTTTCTTTTCTTTCGGTTTTTTCTTCCCATTGTGTCTTGCCATATTCCGTGGCTGAGCCCGCTGTACCGGTGGCGAACTCAGCAGCTTGCTATCGCGGCGCCAAAAATGTCCACGTTCTTGCGGTTGTTGTAGCGG
>JAHBTD010000052.1 GCA_019638775.1 Fimbriimonadaceae bacterium
CGAGATCGACCGGTTGAACAGGGACCTCACGGACATGCGCCTGTTGAAAGGGATTGAGGTCGATATTCTCGAAGACGGCTCGCTCGATTTGCCGGATGACGTGCTCGGTCGCTTAGACCTGGTGGTCGGCGCGGTTCATAGCCGCTTCAATCTCTCCAAGCAGAAACAAACCGACCGCATCCTGAAAGCCATGGACCATCCGCACTTTTCTATTCTGGCCCATCCCAGCGGCCGCCTCATCGGTCGCCGTGAGCCCTATGACGTGGACATGGTGCGCATTATCCGGAAAGCCCGTGAGCGCGGCTGCTTCCTGGAGGTGAACGCCCATCCGGAACGGTTGGACCTGACGGATATCCATTGCCAGATGGCGCGGGAGGAGGGGGTGCTGCTGGCCGTCAACAGCGACGCGCACAGCACGGCTGACCTCGATGACAGGAGATTCGGTGTCGGACAGGCGCGGCGGGGCTGGCTCCAGAAGGCGGATGTCCTCAACACGAGATCCTATGCGGAGGTGACACGATTGTTGCGGCGGACCATGGACACGTGAACGGGCATGGATGGCTGGAGCGGTGTCAGCGGTGTGAGGGGACAAGGTTGGAGGAGGGAAGACGATGACGGAACGAGCCGACCTGTTGGCGAAGGCGTCGAAACCGGCGGAAGACGCGTTGCGCCTGCATGCCTACTACAAGGGCAAGATGCAGACGATGCCGAAGTGCGCGATCCGCAGCCTGGAAGACTTTTCCGTCTGGTACACGCCCGGAGTGGCCGCACCCTGCAAAGCCATTCAGGCCGATCCTGATTCGATCTACGAGTACACGAACAAGGGGAACATGATCGCCGTCGTCTCCGACGGGACGCGCGTGTTGGGGCTGGGCGACATCGGCCCGGGTGCCGGATTGCCGGTCATGGAAGGCAAGGCGATGTTGTTCAAATATCTGGGCGGGGTGGATGCCGTCCCGATCTGTCTCGACACGAAAGATCCCGATGAACTCATCAGGACCGTCCGCTTGCTCAGTCCGTCCTTCGGGGCCATCAACCTGGAGGATATTGCGATGCCGAAGTGTTTCCGGATTCTGCGCGAGCTGCGGGCGATCAGTCCGATTCCTGTCTGGCACGATGACCAGCAGGGGACCGGGACGGTGCTGCTGGCGGCGTTGATGAACGCGCTGAGCGTGGTGGGAAAAGACATGGGGCAGGTGCGCATTGCCATGATCGGCATGGGAGCGGCCAACGTGCCGACCTATCGATTTCTCACTGCGTGCGGCGCCGATCCCGCGAGAATCGTCGCCTGCGATGCGGGAGGCATCCTTGGAACTCACCGACGGGAGTACGAACAGGATTCGGCGTTCAGCGAGCAATGGAACGTGTGTCGTCACACCAATCCGGCCGGTGTACGAGGCGGCATCGAAGAAGCGTTACGAGGGGCCGATGTCTGTGTGGCCTTTTCGGCCGGCGGCATCATCAAGCCGGAATGGGTGAAAGGCATGGCGCGGGACGCCATTGTGTTCGCCTGTGCCAATCCCGTCCCCGAGATCTGGCCCTGGGAGGCGAAGGAGGCGGGCGCGCGCATCGTGGCGACCGGACGCAGCGATTTCCCCAACCAGGTGAATAACTCGCTCGTGTTCCCCGGCATCTTTCGCGGTGTGCTCGACGTGCGGGCGAAGGCCATTACCGACGAAATGGCGATCGCGGCGGCGCATGAACTGGCCCTGTGCGCCAGGGAGCGCGGCATCCATGAGGAGAGTATTCTGCCGACAATGGAGGAATGGCAGGTGCCGATGCGGCTTGCCGTGGCCACGGCGACCAAGGCCCAGGAACAGGGCTTGGCGACGGTTGCGAGAACGCGCGACCAGGTGCACATTCTAGCGGAATCGAAGATCCGTTCCGCGCATGAAGCGATGCGCGTGTTGCTGCGCGAGGGGCTGATCGTCGCGCCGTCGGCAGCGAGGGAGTGATGAGTGCAGTGGCGGCGGGAAGCGCGATGGCCGAACAGGGCTAGGCGCAGGATTGAGTGGTGATAGTCGGTAGCTAATTGGACAGAAAACGCCCGATGGGCTCGGTCCTCGAAAGGCCGCTCTCGGCCAAGCGAGGAAGTTCGGGATCGAGGTTGAACCGGCGTAAAGCGGTCTTCAGCTCTGCCGCATTGACGCTGCCCATCGGCCGCGCCGCTTTTTGGCGTCGGCTGGATGGGCTTGTTATGCGGCATTTAGCGGCTTGATGCGCGCCATATCTTTCTCAATTGCCTCCGAGGCATCCCACAGATCCACAGCCTGCTGGGCGTTCAGCCAGAATTCTGGAGTATTGCCAAACAGGCGTCCCAGCCGCAGAGCCATTTCCGGACTGACACTCCGGCGCTCTCGCAACACCTCATTAATCGACTGCCGCGAGACACCCACGGCTTCAGCCAAACCGGAAACGGTCAGTCCATAATCCGGCAAAAAGTCTTCACGCAGCATCTCGCCTGGATGGGTAGGCCGTCGCTTGCTCTTGGTTGTGTTCGGAATGCTCATCTTTCTCACCTCATTCAGTGGTAATCACAAACTTCGACATCATAGGCGTCGCCGGCCACAAACCGGAAGCAGATGCGCCACCGGTCATTGATCGAGATCGAATGTTGTCCCTTCGGTCGCCTTCCAGTGCATGAAGGCGATTGCCCGGCGAAACTTTCAGGTCATCCAGCCGCGTAGCCAAGTCGACGTACTCCAACTTGCGCGCAGCCCGTTTGGCAACATCCGTCGGAAACCGCTTGGCATTGCCTGTGGCGTATAGTTCCTGGGTGCGTCGATCCGCAAATGTCTTGATCATGCGTCAGGTGTAGTTCGTCACGTGACGCGTGTCAATCGATGGTTTGCTGTCGCCTAACGTGTGCCATCAGGTGCGCGCGGCGCATGAAGCCATGCGCGTGTTGCTGCGCAAGGGGCTGATCGTCGCGCCGTCGGCAGCAAGGGGATGATACAAGCGGTGGAGGCGGGAACTGGCCTGGCCCTGTAGGACCAGGCGCAGGATTGAGTTGTGATAGTCGGTAGCTAATTGGACAGAAAACGCCCGATGAGCTCGGGCCTCGAAAGGCCGCTCTCGGCCAAGCGAAGAAGTTCGGAACCGAGATGACATCGCCGTAAACCGGTCCTCAGCTCTGCCGCATTGACGCTGCGGTTCAGCGGCTCAATGCCCGCTACGGGCCTCGGTACGAGATAAGCCGGTTGTTCGACGCTCTTGTCTAGGTTGCCAAATCTCCGCATTGATGTTAAAGGAATCGCGGCTTTCCGCCAGCCGAATTGCCACAATCTGGGGACGAGCTCCCACGGGCGAAAATAGTACTTGCGCGCATCGTGTGACATTGGTTACGTTACGCATATGGCGCAGAATAGCATTTCAGGAAAAATTGTCGTAAACATCGAGCCCGAACTGAAGCGGCGGTTGTACTCCACGCTATCAATGGCGGGAATCACCCTCAAAGACTGGTTCAGAAGGTCGGCTGCAGCCTACTGTGATGAGCAGCGTAGCCCGTCGCAAGAGCGCCCGGGTGTCTACCAATCGACGAGGAGAAGACGGTCTTCGGTGGTTCGCGAGGAGTATGGCAAATACGGTGATGCTGTTTCAGGGGGAAGTGTAGGTGAGGACTCGTCCAGGAAATACTCTGTGGTTTCCATGTTCTCTGGTTGTGGAGGCATGGATCTGGGGTTTATGGGCGGGTTTGAGGTCTTCGGTCGGCGGTACGGGTCGCTACCTTTCGAGATAGCTTGGGCGAACGATTTGAACGTCGAGGCATGCAAGACCTATCGCCGGAACTTGGGCCACGAGATCGCCACGGGTGATGTGTGGGAACTCTTGGATCGCATACCAACCAAGGCGGATGTTCTGATTGGCGGATTCCCATGTCAGGATATATCGGTCAACGGCAAGCGAGCGGGTGTCAACGGCAAGCGGAGTGGTTTGTACAAGGCTATGGTTGAGGCAATCAGACGTTGTAAGCCAAAAGTGTTTGTTGCTGAAAACGTCAAGGCTCTCTTGCGTCACGATGAATGGCTGAGGCAAGTCCTGGGCGATTTCTATGGTTTGGGTTACAATCTGCACTATCAACTATATCAAGCTGCCGACTACGGGGTTCCGCAGACACGAGAACGCGTCCTATTTGTCGGTACGGCAAAGGGTATTGCGCCTTATGCTCCACCTGTTGGGGAACGCAGTGCGGCGACGTGGATGACGGCAAGGGAAGCGATCGGAAACTTGGAGGATATGCCGGAGAATCCCAGGATCAATCATGTCTGGAGTTTCGCGAATACGAGCCCCGAGCAGGGTAACCGGAGATTGGTCGCGGATCGGCCAGGGTACACGATTCGCGCGGAGTGCCATGGGAATATTCAGTATCACTACCGACTTCCTAGGCGAATTTCCATGCGTGAGGCGGCAAGAATCCAGTCCTTTCCGGATAAATTCCTTTTCGTTTCAGGCCTGCGGGAAACGGAACGACAGGTGGGAAATGCTGTCCCTCCCGTGCTCGCGTGGAATGTGGCGAAAGCAGTCCTAGAGTGCTTACGCGCCTCCGAGAAAAAGAACGCGTGAAGGTTTCCAAGGCGGATTGGCGCCCTTCGCGTAAATATCTGCCATTCTCAGCCATTCTTGTATCCGCTTGTTGGGCGGCACATTTCCCCCCCAATACTCCTTGAACAGTGACGCTTCCATGTATTGAGCCGCTGCGATCATTTGCGGCTGAATGCGCTTTAGGGCTCTTTGGACATAAATCCCGCCCCGCTCTGGTCCAGCAGCGCTACCTGCCGAGAATGCATCCCTCGTCGCCAGAATGCCATGGTACGTAAGCAAGAACATAATCGGGTCGATGTATTTTGTTCTGTTACGTCCAGACCCAACAACCTGTGGGCAGAGCAGGGCTGCTTCGGCGCGCATCTTGAGTTTCTCCTCCATATTTAGGTTCGCAAACAGTTGAACCTGCATTGGCAAGCTATGGCCGTCACTCGACTCTTCCTCTAGCCACCAGAGCCGTTCACCAGGCTTCATGCGCCCTCGGGCATACTTTCGAATGTATTTCATTCGCCCGTCTTCCGAGAGGGCGGAAAACTGGTCGTAGGTAATGCCGAATTTCTTGAACAATGACTCTTTTGCGTTCAGATCGACCTCAAACCGGGGCACGTGAGAGGTTCTTACGTGCATTACACACTCTTCGTACCGCCCCCACCGCACTTGTGGGGTGCCACCCATCTTCCCAAAGACGACATAAATGGCCTTCACGTCCTTGTTTCTGAAACTCTCGAAAACGCTGTTCGCAACTGAGCGCCATGTGTCGTTTGTGGTGAACTTGACCTCGACTCCGAATTCTCCAAGCACGATGTCGGGAAACCCGTATGGGTGGGGTGCGAAATCAACAGGAATCTTGAATTGCTCAAGGAGCGTACGGATGACTTCGCGTACGCGGTTTTCAAAAGACTTCGAGACAGTGAACCGCTTTCCCTGCGAGCACTCGTGGGTTAGGCGGCCACACAATCCGTCAAGAAGTTGCTCAAATTCTTTGGTGTTCAAGTTGCCTTTGTACCCTGTCTTGCTGCCCTTCTCAAGACCAGCCGCAGCTTTACGATGACCGCGTCGGGTTGAGCAAGCGAGTGTTCCCATATTCGATGGACTCGCCAGCCGGCTTGCTTAAGAACTCGGCTGATAGCTCTGTCTCTCGACCTATTGCGGCTGATTTTCGGTTCCCAGTAAGTTTGTCTGGATTTCGGCATGCGACAGTGCCAGCGGCAGCCGTGCCAGAAGCAACCATCGACGAAGACGGCGATATGTTCGCGACGAAAGACGAAATCGGGTTTGCCCGGGAGCGATAGACCTCGGCGCCAGCCGGTAATACCGCGTTCACGGAAGAGAGAGACAAGCCGCAATTCCGTCGCTCGATTGCCTCGTGAAGGGATCGAGGCCATGACCTCCGAGCGCTTCTGCTTGGTAAGGCTATCTGTCACGGGGTTGTCTTCTCTTCTGTCCAACTATGCTTACGTCGATCCGCATGAGAGCCGGATTTGCCAATTTTTATCCGTATCACATGCTACCCCTGTTCGTGAAGGATACGCCCTGCTTGTCGTTGTTTCAACGAGTTGCGACTGAGGGTACTGTCCCAATTAGGACACTTCACCACAAGCCATGACAGCTTGCGTGTTGCAACGGACGTAATTCGAATGTCTGATTAGGACAGTTGGCATGACACATGAAGACGCAGGAGTGGGCACGAGA
>JAHBTD010000053.1 GCA_019638775.1 Fimbriimonadaceae bacterium
TCCACTGTGCAATCTCCCTCCATGCTGCCCTCCAATCTAAGGTGAGTTCCGCTTTCTTTTGCTGCCACAGGCTCATAGATACCCCGATATTGATGGCCCGACAGGTTGAGCCCAGTAGAGCTCTTCCCTAGCTCGTGTTTGACCCACATAAAACATCCGCCGTACCGAGTCGCGGGCCTCGCCCGGCGTCGTCCATTCCTGATAGCCAGCCGGGCTCAAATCTGGAAACAAGACGACGATCGACGCTTCTCCTCCCTTCACGGAATGCACCGTCCCTAACGTGATTTTCGGTTGATCCTTCAGCGCCTTCGGGCCCCTCGCTTCAAGAATGTTGCAGGCGTAACCGATCGGCTTCCGATAGGTATCAAGCAGGTTTGACTGCAACCAGCCAACATCGCCGGCTGTGGCCTTCTCTGCCGCGACCGGATCGGCGAACCACTGCTCGAGATCATCCACTTCCACCGCCAGCCCGGCCGTCTCTTCGCCTTCAGCCTTCCGTCGCATGAGCGTCTTCGCGCCACGATGGAAGATGTCTTCGGCCTTCAGACACCCCGCCCATTCCCACAGTTCCCGATAGGTCCACCATCCCGATTCGTCGACGGGCTTCCGGTACATCCTCACCCGATCCGATGCACTGATCGTCCCCGATCGTCCCGTCAACGGATTCCAATCTCCCCTAGTCTTCCGGTAGGGGTTCCAGAACGGGAAGCCCCAGTCCCGCAGCTTGTGCTTCACCGGATCGAGGAAGAAGCTGCAAGAGGCCAGGATCGCGACCGTCTTCCCGGCATCAATCCATTCTTCAAGCCGGTACTTCATCGTTTCATGCCACTTGTAATTGATATCGAGTTGCCCCACGGCGCCCTCAACGTCTCGAGGCTTGTAGTCCTTCTGGATTCTGTTCTCGATCTGCTCAACCCATGCCGTCGCGGCCGCATGCACGGCCCGAGGAACCCGATACGATTGCGCGAGAATCGTGACTTGCTCTGCCGGCAGGTCCGGCGACATAAAGGCATCAGGAATCGCCCCTTTGAACCTATAGAGCACTTGATCGTCATCCCCACCTAAATACAGCTCTTCACAGGACGACCCCCACCAGCGGGCAAGGGAGAGCTCCAGCGGGCTAAAATCCTGGACCTCATCGAGGAACATCACCCGGCTCTCGTGTGGAATGGGAACCCGCTCCTCCACGCATCGGGAAATCAGGTCGGTAAAATCGATGGTAAAGGTCTGATCCTTAAAATCCGCCCAGTACTGCGAGAAGTTTTGGATGCGAATCGGCCAGAAGTCCGCTGGCACCTGGAGCCCACGGAGTCGATTCAACTCCTGGAGTAGCCCGTCTCCGTCCTTCGCCCCGCTGGACTCAATATCCCCATACGGATCGTCAAGGTTCGAGCCGATGCCCCCGAACTGCATCGACGGATAGGAGGCGTTCCAGTCTTTCAGGAGTTCCCTGTCGATAAGTTTTGGCCGCTCCAGGGCACGATAACAGAGTGCGTGTAGCGTGCCGATCCGGTCGTCGTTCAGGGGGAGATTTCTGCTGACTAATTCCCTCGCTGCAGCCTTCGTAAAACTAGTCACCAGGACAGCCTCGCTCCCGTACTGGCTGCAACTTTTGGCGATCAAACGGCTCAACGTGGTTGTTTTCCCCGTTCCGGGAGGCCCAACGATGCGAAATTCTTTGGATTTTTTGGGCATATTTCGACCTGACTTATAATGTTTTCAACTGTTTAGATGCCTGCTGACTCGTGCTGACTACGGAATTCCCCATATAAGTCAATATGTTGAGAAAAAAGTTGCACAAGTCAGCAGATTTTTTTCGCGATGGGCAGTACCGATTGCAGGGCCGATTTTTTTTTGCTGACTTGCTGACTTGCTGACTAGTAACTCTGGCATGATTCTTCCTATAAGAGAGAATTCTATAACCTGCTGATTTTACTGAATAGTCAAACATTTGACGCTGATGCATTTCTGTAGTCACCATTCGAGTCACCGATTGGCAGCTGACTTTGTCATGCCGACTGGATTCTCCACACGCTCCGCTTCGTGAACGAGCCACCCTTGGAACTCTTCACGTTCTTCCGTTCATGCCGGTACCCTAGTTGCGTCATCATGAAGCTCAGTTCCTTCGAGGTGAGCCGTTCATTCATCTTCCCAATCAGAAATTGCCGGAAGGTTTCCGAGACGATATAGACATCCCCGTCGAGCCGGAACGGGTTCCCCATAATAGCGGCATCCATCCATCGCTCTTGCCCTTGAATGCCAGCCGAGGACAGATACACCTCTAGCCAGTTCTCAAACGTGCCCTTCTTGGTCCCGATTTCAACGTCCACATTCTCGATCGCCCGGAAGAGCCACTGGATAATTTCGTCCCACTTATCCGCCTTCATCGTGGCAATACGCACGTCGGTATGGTCGAGGAGTAGGCGCCGGAATCTCGTCTGAGAATCGAAGTCTTCCACGCCTGCCGCGCTGACCGTCCGGCCGTTCACATCCAACTCATACGTATTGCCGTCCCCGCGGTATCGCACAAATTTCGTGATCGACACGCCCAACTTGTCCGAGACCAGCGCCAGAAGCTCCGCGGGGTCTGTGGCCACATGTTCCGGCAACGATTCCCCATTTTTCAGGGACTCAGCCAGCGCCCGCCGCTCCTCGACACCCTTCCCGGTCATGGCCAGGTTCAGCGTTCGCTCGTAATAGTCTTTCCGGAGCTTCAGGTCGGCGTTGTGGCGCCTCCGGTGGGCAATGAGCAGATTGACCACTTCCTGCCCCGTCCAGGAGGCCGCAAGGGCCTTGGTGGCGAGGCTCAGATCATAGGAACTGGCCGACTGGTCTTGGAGGTCCGTCCGGGAGTGTTCCCAGGCCCCCTTGAAGCCGCTATCAATCTCACAGAGCCGCATGAATTTCTCTGCCGGCGGTTCCGCCGACGGACTGAGATCGAAGGCCCAGGCCAGGTTCGCGGCTTGCGTTTTCTCTTCCGTCTCCGGCAGCAAGTACCCTTCCAGATCGCTCGGCTCATACCGGTGCTCGTTCAGCTCAAGCAGTCGCGTCTTCTTCGGCACCCCCTTCCGGTTCCAGGTCCCCGGCAAGCGCATGACTCGCGTCAGATCGCCCACTTGATCGGCGTCCCAGCCGTGGACCTTGGCCCGCGCACGGAGCGTCGAGCACCAGCCCTTCGTCAGCGCTTCGGCCTTTGCCCGATCGTCGTCCGACTCGAAGGCCCAGGGCTCTTTGAAGAGCCACCAGGCCTGCAAGCCACGGCCGCTGTGCACAATGATGGAGGGAGGTGGCCCCATCTCGGCCAGCAGCCGCATCGCGTCGTCTTCCGTCTGGGGGAGGTTCGGCTTCTTGTGGCCCCCGCCTTCTGCGTAGTCCAAATCTGCCCAGACCCCAGGAATCGCTATACAGTCGGCCTTTTCGCCCCGCAACGTGGGCCCCAGGTTGGCACTTCGCAGCGCACACCCGAGATACACGTTTTCCTTCGCGGCCCAGATGTCGATCGCCGCCAGTTCGTCCGGCGTAATTGACTGCACCCAGCTCGACCGCTTGGACGGCGCCCCCCAGAAGAGGAGCCACCGTCCATCGAGGTCCGGCCAGACGGCTTCAAGGAATCGCTGGAGATCGTTACTCGTCGGCAACGTCGGCATCGATCACCTGTGAGGCCTGATCAAAGAGGTCCTTCATGGCTTGTCCGATCGCCTTCGCGTTCGCGAATTCTTCCGCCTCGAGCTTCCGGCCCATGTTGAGGACGGCTTTGCTGTAGGGCTTGCCTTGCGGATTCTTGGCCTGCTCCAGCCTGATCTGCGTCGTCACCCCATAGAACGGGTACCCGTTGGCCACGAGCCGGAGGAAGTACTTCTTCGCGTTCTGGAGCGAAGTCGGCGGCAGGGCCACGATCATCGGAATCATGTCGTCTTCCCGCAGGAACAAGAACAAGCGCATCGCCTTACATGCCTGTCCGCCGGCCGCATTGCCACGGTCGTCCGTCGCCGACCCGAACTGCGCGAACGGACATTTCTGGCAATCTCCACCCGGATCGCCGACTCCATGTGCACTATCCGAGGAACTGCAATCCGGCGGCTTGTTCCCGCCGTCCTTCTCTTTCCAGTAGGCGCGCACATCCTTGAAATGCAGGACGATCCCTTCGAGCACCTGATAGGGTTTGTTCCCCTGCAGCGTCGGCACTTCCCACGTACTGCCCCCACCGGAGGGGACCTTTATCTTGTCCAGGTCCGTCAGCCGGAACCCCTGCGCGCCAAGGTTGTCCCGCATGAACGTCGTCAGCTGCTTCGTGTCGACCGACAACGCTTTATAGCTTGACGGGATCAACTCCCCGCTCTGCACCGTCGCCACATCACCCTTGCCGATCGTCTCGTCTTTCGGCTTTCCCATGGACTCCCCTTTCATAGTACTAGTGCTAGTTGACTACTGAAAAACCTATCGTCGATGCGTAACGCGAACAACCTCGCTATACAGCAGATCCTCGAACGGATTCGGCGACGTGTCGTATTTCCATTCAAAGAAATTGAAACCGGCTCGAGTTTGACAGTTTCCATCATCCCCAAGCGGACGAATGCAAAACTTGCATACCTGGACACACGCAGGGGTGAGTCCTAATGCGTTGCACCGGTTCCGGAGAAACCGTGTCGCCGCTTCGCAGGCCGCGTCATCAGAATCCGCTTGATAGATCACACTCAACCCCTGTTCACTGAGGTTTCCATCCTCCTCTTTGTAGATGCCCGCCACATGGCACTGATAGACAATGACTTCCTTCGATTCCATGGGCTTACCCCTTCTTGGTCCGCAGGCTATACTTCTCTGTCACCTTCAACGACTCTCGCAGCTCTGCCGGCATGGCCTGCACCAAATCGTCCGGCCTGACCTTCGCACCATTGAAGTGCTCGGCCTCGAACTCCGTCACCCAGGACGAGAGCCGTTGACTGTTGACGGCTTCCTTCACCAGGTCGCCCAGCCCCGCCGACTTGAGCGATTCCGTCAGCAGGACCGTGGCGCCCTCGGCCGCACCGGCGAACAGCTGCCGGCGGATATAGAGCACCACGCCGGACTTGCTCTTCATCGACTGCATACCGGCATTCTCGAACCGCTCCATGATTTGCGGTTCCAACTGAGCCATTTCCTCTTTGATGGCCTCCAGGTCGTCATCCGCCTGCTTCTTCTTTCGGTCCAGTTCAATAAACTGGTTCACTAAATCCGCTGTCGTCGCTGCCATAGATCCTCCTTTTA
Source organism: Fimbriimonadaceae bacterium (assembly GCA_019638775.1). Classification (NCBI taxonomy): domain Bacteria; kingdom Bacillati; phylum Armatimonadota; class Fimbriimonadia; order Fimbriimonadales; family Fimbriimonadaceae; species Fimbriimonadaceae bacterium. The sequence continues at coordinate 5,245 of JAHBTD010000053.1, forward strand.
GTTATTCGCACAACCCATACTGTGACTCGCAGCTTGGCGGATCGTTGACCACCCGCAAAAGATCCACCTGTCTGCCCCCGCGACTGGTCTGCGACCAGCGTACAATGTCATCGATAAAATTGATTTCCATACCTGGCACGATCGGCGCGAAATAGGTTCGCCCGACTTGCTGCTCCCATCCTCGAACTTTGTCGATCATCTCAGGAAACCGCCGCAGCCAATTCAGCACGTCATCCTTACTGGAGTTAATGCAGGGCGCACACCCCACGCGATTGAACCCCAGCGTATAGAGTGGATTGATCTGTTCACCGCGGGATTTGATAAAATCGAAGCACATGCGTTTCGTCCAGTCGGCAATCGGATGGTGCCGATAGGCGTCGTAGAAGGCATCGAATTCTGTGAACGGTGTCGTCTTTCGCCGCTCCGACTCGTCCCGTCGAACGCCGGCGTAGTATTCATAGTCTCCATCGGGAAACTGCGCTTGGACCCATCGGCGCACCGGACGCAGCTTGAGCTTTTCCGTACAGAACTGCGCTCGTCGGCTCGGGAAGCGCCCCTTGATTGTGGACATCAGCGGGAATGTCAGCACGTCCGTCGGTTGAAATCCATGCTTCTCCGGCTGGTCTTCGCCTTCCCACATATCCGCCACAATTGCCGGGATCGTGTTCACTGGATGCACGTTCTCGCTGTACCATGCGATATGCTCAGTCGTCATAGGATGCTCGTTCCCACCGGCATCGGTGTTGACGATTACCACGTCCTGCTTGTCGTACCGATTGAGCACCCACCCGGCTACGGCCTGCGAGTCGATCCCGCCTGAAAATCCCACAATACGCTTCGTCATACGTCCTTTTTTCGCGACCCCATTCTTTTCAGCGCATATGGACCAGTGCGCCGAGCCAATACCCCGCGACCGCTGAATAAATGGCCACAATCCCCCCCGTGAAGAGCCAGCTCCGCGTACTCATGCCTTC
>JAHBTD010000054.1 GCA_019638775.1 Fimbriimonadaceae bacterium
AATGATGCTTGTCAGGACGATCATCAATTGTTGGTGCATGCTCAGATCCATTCCGATCATTTGCGCGATGAACAGGGCCGCCATGGCTTCGTAGAGCGCAGTGCCGTCGTTGTTAAAATTCGCCCCGACCAATGCGCCCATGCTGGCGGACTGGTCGCGCAGGCCTATGCGGTCCTTGAGCGCCGCGTAGGTCACCGGCATCGTAGCGGTCGAACTCGCCGTGGAGAACGCCATGACCAGCGCGTCACGTCCGCCGCGAAGCAACTCGCCAGGGCGTACCCACGACCCGAAGCGGATGCGGATCAGATAATAGGCGGCCTGGATCGCGAGCGCGAGCAGCACGCTGAGGACAAAGACGCCCAGCGCCTGGAACTGCGCGAAGCCTTCCGTGCCTACGATGCTCGCCACGATGCCGAAAACGGCCAGGGGCACCACCGCAATGATCCAGTGCAAAATCTTGATCAGCGAGTCCAAGACAAGTTCGACGAGGTGCTCGACCGTTCCAAGTGGGCGGTGACGTTCCTTGCGCAGGGCCATACCGAAGGCTACCGCGACGAAGATGACCCCGATCACCTTTCCATCGTCACCCAGCGGCCCCAGCAGGCTCTTGGGTACATTCTCAATAAACGCCGTGAGCGGATTTGCCGTATGCGTGGTTTCGACGGCGGGCTCTGAGGGCGCGAGCCCCGCACCTCGTCCTGGCTGGATGACGTTGGCAACGGTCAGTCCAACGGTGATCGCCACCAATGTGTTCATCAGCAACAGGCGTGGCAGGCGTGCGGCCAGTGGCCCGCCGAGATGTGTCGTCATGAAGGTGTGCACAATCGCGGCAAGGATCAGCGGAGGCGCGAGCGCGCCCAAAAGGCGAAGCACCAGTTTGCCGGGCGTCGCCAAGAAGGTGGCCTGGCTTCCCAACGCCAGCCCTGCCGCCACGCCCAGTACCACGCCGATGACGATGCGTCCATACAGCGGGATCTGCTGCCATCGTGCAACCAGGCCTGTGTGAGGGGTGACGATGGCTGTGTTCTCTAGGGCATTGTCGTCCACGAACTCGCACTCCGCTGCTGGTCTGATTCTCAGGGAACGAACAGCCGTGCTGTTGAAAGCAGCTCAGCTGTCGCCTTGTCACTGGTGGCGGATAGTAGCAGATCTGATTCCGCGGAGGGGAAATGGATGGCGTGGCGCTAGAGCGTTCACCTCGCACAGCAGTTGTTGCTGTGCGGGATGAGTGCCGATTCAGGAAAACGACGTGATCCGCGTATTCGAGCAGAGGAGACTATGCGGTTATTGAGCAGGTGCTGGCGAGTGGCTGGAGGAAACGAATGAACGGCGACAGTCAGTCGGGTTGCAGTCGTCTGTCAGCGTGTGGTGGGAGGCCGGCGGAGGCGGCACACTCGCCGGCTCGCAGGAGTCAGGCGACGTCGGGATAGAAATAGTCGGCCCCGACGGGGAGCTTGCTGAGCCATTGCGTGAAGCGCGAGACCTCTTCCCCGCGAAAAATGCATCCGTGCTGAGGAAGAATCGCCGTGATCGGCAGTGGCGCGAGTCGTTTGTTCATCCCGGCGACCGCTCGATTGCTGGACATATAGCGCTGATGAAATCCCTGCATGGCTTGGGTATGCACGGTCCAATCATCGATCACAAGTCTGAAGGTGTCGTCCTTGTACATGGCTGTTCCGACATCTCCTGAAAAGAGGAACCCGCTGACGGTATCGTGCACAAGAATATTACCGGGGGAGTGGAGAAACGGCGCGGAGATACAATCGAGTCGGCCGCCGTCTTTCAATGATATCGACGAGGCCCTCGTCGGGTACTTTGACGAAATTGAGATTGTGGGCCTTTCCGCTCAGATCCCTGGTTTCATAATGCAGCATGAATCGAGTCCAGAGGCTCGACACGACCAGCTTGATGTCGTCATTCCACTTGGTCCAACTCGGAAATGAGGCACAGATATCGGGGTCTTGATGGCTGAAGAACAGGTGGGTGATGCTCATCGGGCTGAGGAGGAGACACACTTTCTTGAACACAAGTGGGAACCGGTCGAACCCGCCCGGTTCAAGCAGATAGCCTTCGTGTCCGTCGATAATCAGATAGGTGTTGCACTCGATCTCGTCTCCGCCGGTGTGGGTGCCGATCCAATAGACCTTGTGGTCGCCCTTTTCGAAAAGCAGAATCGCGTCGTCGGGGTTGATCGAATCATTCTGTAAATTGCTCAGCGGAACAGACACCATGGCAACCTCCATCTGACAGGTCACTGAACGGCCCGGCCTCCGCACCACTCAGTTAAATTATAGAAGAACATCCCCCGAGCACAAACTGAATACGCGCATTGGGGGAGACTGAGGGGAATCCCGATGTCTGGCACCATCCACCGGCCTCGTTTCCGGTATCGCGATGCGGCTGATTCGACTTCGATCATGGCGTCTGCATTCGGCGCGATAGCAACACACATGGGTTTCCGCACGCATGGCGATGATGGGGAATGGAACGGTATGCCGAGGCTCTTTGCGCCTGGGAAATGAGGTCAGTCAGTAGCGAGTGCCGCAGGATCACGCCGGTTGACTCGCAACCGTTGCGGGATCAAGATGCCGCCCGCGAGGTCGTGATGCGACGTGTTGCCTCTCTTCTGCATGGGCCTGAAGGGCTGTGGATCGCGATCAGCCTTCTGGCCTTTCTCTTCGCGACGAGGAATGAACCTTCGACTGCGGCGGGGAATGATGTCCTTGAAACCCTCTGGCTCGCGATTCCGTTAATCGGGATTCCTCTCACATTTCTGACGGCCTATCTGCCGGGAGGCGGTGGCTGGTGGTGGCTCCTGCGCGTAGTCGTGGTTGCGATGGTCGGCGTGCTGGTGGCGTCGTTCATCGCGGCCAGCGGGGTCGACTATCACGATTCTCGGAATTCCGGCTTGCTGGGCGCGCCAGTTTATAGCCTTACAATCGGGCTCGTGCTGCTGGCGCCGCTCACGGCTCTCGCTGCTGTGCTGATCTGGAAAAGGAGTCGCGGAAGGGGGAGATAGTGGTGTGTATTTCTGCGCCTGGCCGGGAAATGTGTGAAGGCAAGATAATGCCCAATAGGTGTGGATGGGCGAGGTCGCCAGCGGCACGAGGGCCGACCTGACGTGGTGCATGAAAAGCGGAGATTGCTGACCCCGGTGCTATGCACGAAGGCGTCTTGCATCTTGTTTCATTCTTTCGATGAAGAGGTTTAAAAACCATGAGACTGGAGAAAGGAGAGATTTGATTGCCAACATATATGATCCAGAAACAGATTCACACTCTCATACAGTATGGGCTTTTCGACGAAGGCCGTCTTGTCCCATTTAGTCGCAATAACATCCGCTTTTCAGCATGGGATGAGGATGTGACCACGGCTTGGAGATCTAGGTATTGGATCGCAGAGAGTGAGGTTGACTCGGCCAGTTTTGTTGACGCCTGGAAGCTTTTTCAAGATGCACTGACCAAGATTGTGTCACGAAGCTCTTTCGTAGGGCAGGCGTATCATACGGACATCGGACGGCCCTATCTCATTAAGCGAGTCGATTCCGAAATAGCATATTGTCGGCATTCCCGAGAGCGTGGGCCTGTTCCTTTGCATTTCAATGAGGATGAGCTCGGAGCATTAGACATCTTACTTGGGGACGGAGGCATTCCCGAGGCTTTTTATCTTTATTGGAACGATGCGGTTAATGCGGTGGGCTATGCTGCTAAACTTGTGCTCATGTTCGCTGCGATAGAGATACTTTTTGACAGGGCATCGCGATCGACTTCCGATTTTTATGTGACTATTGAAGCTGTTTTTGGTGCCGACATTAAGCGGGAACTATACGGTACGAGAGAAGATGGAGGCAGGTCTGGGTTGCGCCAGCGGTTAGTGCATGGAGATTATTTGGCAGTCAGCGACACAAAGAACTATGTTGAGATTGTGCATCAGACCATTGTTAGGTATTTCAATCAATGTATGTTGCGGGAGCATCCGATCAATGAAGGTGTTGTCGGTCCACAGCGACACTTATTCGGAAATCTTGAGTCATGGCAAGGGTTTATTCGGGCGGGATCTGAGGCGCCTTTGGAATTGAAATGTGTTCTGGCAGCATTTAGTGCGAACGAGGATAACCCTGTTGGCTATGAAATTGTCCCACTAGATGAAAGGCCGGAAAACTATTGATACTGCTTCACGCTGAGCTCTTAGGTTTGCTTGATAACGCACGCGCCTACTTGCCAGGAAGGCATGTGCCCACCCAATCAACACAACTGGCTGCAAAATAAGATCAGCTGGGAGTCTTCGACCGCGCGTTGCGCGAGCATGGGGGAACTGCCAGGCCAGCCTCCTTCTCATTCTACCTCGGCCCATACATCATCACCGCCACGCCAGCCAGGCACACCATTGCCCCGATCACGTCAAAGCGATCCGGTTCCACGTGATCGACCAGCCAGCCCCACAGGATCGACAGAACAATGAACGAGCCGCCGTACGCGGCATAGACCCGGCCGAAATGCGACGGCTGGTAGGTCGGCACGATGGCGAGATGGAAGGAGGGGCAGGGCTGGTCACAAACAGTTGCGTATGATTTGCTCGGCCGAAGAGTTGCGTTCAGAGCCTATCGAATCCGCGTTTTGCGAGTCGCGACAACTGAGGGGCCAAAGCCAGAGGCGTGACGGAGTGTTTCCAGGCGTCAGGGACTCTCCCATCATCTGTAGTGCGCCAGTTTCCTAATATATAGCCATTCTAGACAATTTAGCTGGTTTGGGTATACTCTCAATTCAGAGGGAGGGGGAGTGATGTCCAAGCTGAGCTATCGGAACAGTCAGGGCCAACTGGTGGATGTGTCGACTGTTGCGGCGACGAAAGTGAAGAACGAATTCGGGTCGATCCTGGAGCAGGCGATGCATGGCGGCGCAGTAGCCATTACGCGTCATGATCTCCCGAAGGCGGTGCTCCTGTCCTTTGAAGAATTTGTTGCGCTGGTGAAGGACCGTGCGCCTCAGCTCAATGATCTTGCCAACGAGTTCGATGCCTTGCTGGCCGATATGCAGACGGCCAAAGCCAGGCAGGGCATGGCAGAGGCGTTTGAAGCGCCGGCTTCACGATTAGGCCGCGCCGCCGTTTCGGCCGCGCGTAAGGCACGTCCCTCGTCAGCCAAGTCGTCTCGCCGGATGTCCCGCAGCCGCCGCACCACATGAGCGGGGTCAGAACGCCACGCTTCTACGTCATTGCCGGGGTGAACGGCGCAGGCAAAAGCAGCATAGCCGGAGCAACTTTTCGCGCGCTTGGGAGCGATTACTTCAATCCTGATGAAGGCGCGCGTCGACTCATGGCCGCCAATCCGTGGCTCAGTCAGAAGGATGCCAGTAGCATAGCCTGGAGGCAGGGTGTGCGATTGTTGAAGCGGGCGCTTGAGGAGCGTCTGGATTTCGCATTCGAGACGACACTCGGGGGGCATACGATCACGCAACTGCTCGGCCAGGCTGCCTCACGGGGGATCGAGGTTCATATTTGGTATGTAGGCCTGACCAGCCCGGAATTGCATCTTGAACGGGTACGCGCCCGAGTCAGCCGAGGTGGCCACGACATTCCCGAGCGCGACGTCAGGCGTCGCTACGAACATAGTCGGCTCAATCTCATTGCACTGCTTCCTCATCTGACGGCCTTGCGGGTCCATGACAATAGCCTGGAGGCGGATCCCGCTGCCGGAAAGGTGCCGTTGCCTCGCCTGGTGCTCCAGATGGAAAGAGGAGCGATGATCGGCCCGGCTGACCTCTCGCCCACACCGGACTGGGCCAAGCCGATTGTCGCCGCCGCCCTCAAGTTAGGCCGGAGGTGATTCTCATTGACGGATCTTCCTCCAGGTCTTCCCGCGGTTTTCTCTGCTGCCGAGAGCTGTGATACCTTTTCCTTTCCCTCCCATTCTCCTCGCGGGGCGGCCTGGCCGGTTCCCTACGTGCGCGCGTCCAACGAGGGCCCTCCAGGCCGCGCGTTGCACGAGCAGGGGGAACCGCCAGGCCAGCCTCTCCCTCTATCCCTTCTTTTACCTCGGCCAATACATCATCGCCGCCAT
>JAHBTD010000055.1 GCA_019638775.1 Fimbriimonadaceae bacterium
GCCGACTTCGCCGACGCGCAGCAGGGCGGATTTTTTACCACCGCAATCGGCCACGAAGCGTTGATCCTGCGCAGTCGCGAAGGACCAGATGGAGCCACGCCGAGCGGGAATGCCGTTGCCGCTTCCGTGCTGGCGCGCCTGTCCTATCATTTCGCACGAGACGACTTCCGCCAGGCTGCCGCCGCTGCTGTTCGAGCCTATGGCCGACAGATCGCGCGCTACCCGCGGGCGTTCGCCAAAAGCTTGATCGTCGTCGACCTGCTCACGAACGGTCCCGTGGAGATTGCCGTCGTCGGTGGCGATGATGCGGCGGGCACCAAGGCGTTGCGCGCCGCCGTGAATCGGATCTACATACCCAATCGCGTGCTGGCCCATCAGGCCATGTCCGATGCTGTCACTGCACATCCCCTGCTGCAGGGCAAAACGCTGGTCAACGGTCAGCCTGCGCTCTATGTCTGCCGAAATTTCTCCTGCCGTCGGCCGATCACCGATCCGGCGGAACTCCCCGCCTTGCTCGATGCGCCGCAACAGGCCGCAGCGGCAACCTCGACGCAGAAGGTCTTGAGTGGTTCGTTGCAACCAGGGCATGCCACGGCTCAAGGCACGGCGGCCTATGCCGCACGACACATTCATGCCGCGTCCGGGGCCGGGTCGTTGGCCCATGGATTCGGTCCGTTCGGTGCGACGGGTTTGACGGTGAGCCGCCTGGGGTTCGGCACCTATCGTGTGGGCCTGCGCGAAACGGAACAGCGTGAGGCGTTGATCAAGGCGCTCCGCGCGGGCTGTAATCTGATCGACACCTCCACAAATTACATGGATGGAGAGAGTGAGCAACTCGTCGGCTCGGTCTTGCAGGGATTGATCCGTGCCGGAGACCTTGCGCGGGAAGAAGTGGTCGTGGTGTCGAAGATCGGGTACGTCCAGGGGCAGAACCTGACGCAGGCGCAAGCGCGGGAAAAGTCCGGCAAACCCTATCCCGAGATGGTGAAGTACGGCGACGACATCTGGCATTGCATCCATCCGGATTTTCTGGCCGATCAATTGACGGTGTCGCTGGATCGGTTGGGCCTGGCCACGCTGGATGTCTGTCTGTTGCACAACCCGGAGTACTTTCTCTCCCATGCCACGAAGCTCGGCGGGACCGAAGCGCGTCCGCTGCCTGAACTCCGTGTCGAATTCTATCGGCGGTTGCAGCGGGCCTTCGAGTATCTCGAAGGGCAAGTCCAGGCTGGTCGGCTGCGCGGGTATGGCGTCTCGTCGAACACCTCCACTGCCGGAGCGGACGAACCCGGCGCGACTTCCCTGTCCCGTATGATCGACGCGGCCACGTTGGCCGCACACAAGGTCGGTATCTCGTCCCATCACTTCACCGTCTTGCAGTGTCCGATGAATCTCTACGAATCCGGCGCGGCTCTGGTCGCCAACACCGGCCCCGGCAACGGCAGAACGTTGCTGGAGGAAGCGATGCAGGCGGGCATTGCCGTCTTGGTCAATCGTCCCTTGAATGCGATGCCGGCTCAGCGCGGCGGAGTCGTCCGGTTGGCCGATGTGTCGGTACCGGCAGCCGAGGCAACCGTCGAGGCGCAGAGAGACAAGGTCGCGGCGCTTGAAGAGGAGTATCGTACGAGTCTCGCGCCGGCGGTGACGCACAGCGGACAGGGCATGCTCCCGAGTGACTTTTTTCGATGGGCCGATGAATTGACCCGCATTCGTACGCAGGTCCAGGGACTCGAACATTGGGAACAGATTGAACAGCACATGATCGCGCCGCATGTGAACCAAGTGCTGCGCGCGTTAGCGGAGGCATTCACCGGTACCGTGGCGGAGCAATGGGAATCCTGGCGGGATCGGTATGTGCCTGAACTGCTCGCGCTCTTGAGAGGTCTGCAACGGGAAGCGGCGGAGCGCAGCCGTCTGCGTACCGAAGACTTGCATCGTACGCTCAATCCCCTGCTGCCGGAGCCGAGGCGCGCGGCGACCTTGTCGCAGAAAGCCTTGTGGGTGCTACGCAGTACTCCCGGTGTGACCTCGGTGCTTGTCGGCATGCGTTCGCCGACCTACGTAGACGATGCCTTCCAGATGCTGCAATGGGACACCGTGTCGCAGCCGCAGCATGTCTACGAGACCTGCGCCGGAAAGAAGTAGCTTGCCTCGTTTGCTCGATTTGATTATTCTGTGCCTCATTCGATCCACGAATCCACTCTGCGCCGGAGGTTTCCATGAAATGTTTGCGCCCGTTCGCCCTGCTCGGTCTGTGTGCCGTCGCTGCCCTCCTGTTCCTTGACGGCTGCGCGAGCAAAGCGGGAACCAGCGGAGGAAAGACGGTGACGCCGTCCAAGCCGCGTGTCGAGGAGCAGGTGGCCGCCGCACCGGTCCAGGAAATTCCCCCCCCGCCGGAACCGACGCCCGTTCCGTTGCGCTCGGTGGAGATGGCCGCACGCAACGCGACCGGAGAGCACAATATTCCCTTTCCCGATGTGTTGTTCGACTTCGATCAATACGTATTGCGCGACGATGCCCTGACTGCGGTGGAGGACAATGCCAAACGCTTGAGAGACCACCATGTCACCAAGGTGCTCCTGGAAGGCCGCTGCGACGAAATCGGCACCTCGGAATATAATTTGGTGTTGGGTGAACGGCGCGCCCTCTCGGTCAAACGGTACTTGGAATCGCTGGGCATGAGTCAACTGCAGGTCGATGTCACGAGTTACGGCAAGGATCGCCCCTTGTGTTTGCAGCACAACCCGGTCTGCTGGCAGAAAAATCGGAGCGTCCACTTCGTCGTCAAAGAGTAGCGCCTCGTTCGTGAAGGTTCCGTCGATGGCGGCATGCACCGAACCCGGTCATGCCGCCGCGTTCGTTCTCTTCCCTTCGCAGACGTAACACACAATTTACGATCGTCTAACCTGCCTGGAACGCGGAGCGCGTATCGTCCTGTGTCAACCATCGGTTCTGGATGCGGAGGTATCGGACCGGGTGGGAAACAGATCAGGGAGGTTATGCGTATGGTTACAGTCAGTCAGTTGATGACGACACAGCTGGTGACGGTCCCGGTCGGCACGTCGGCGGCGGACGCCGCCAGAGTCATGAATGAACGGCATGTCGGGAGCGTGTTTATCGAGCAGGACGAGCGTGTGGTCGGCATTGTGACGGAGTCCGACATCGTGCGCAAAGTCGTCGGAGAGAATCAGCCGGTGCATTACGTGCCGGTGGAATCCATCATGAGCAGCCCCGTCATCAGCCTGGATGAGCGTCGCTCGATCACCGAAGCGGCCGATCTCATGCAACATCACCACACGAGGCATCTGGGTGTGTTAAAGAGCGGCGCGATCGTCGGCGTGCTCTCGGTTCGCGATCTGTTGCAGCCGGTGTCGGTGGACGAGTTTTAACTCGCCACCGCATCGAGGCTCTCCATCGACGGTGTCCCGACTCCAGGCTCGTCGGACTCTTCCCCTATTCGTTTCCATCATCCGGTCTCTCCCCTACCCTGGCGGCTCGCACTACTCTCTCCTGCCGTTCGGGCACATGTCTCGGACATCGTTCACGCTCACGAGGCGATGCGCAAGCGGCAGTCTGTGGCCGGATCGGCGGTACGGGCAAATTTGGCGAGTCGAACGACGCGCGTTAGGACGCCTGGAGCTTGTACCCGATGCCTCGAATCGTGACGACGAGTCGGGGCTTGGAGGGATCCGCCTCGATCTTCTGACGCAGGGAGTGAATATGGACATCCAGCGCATGTTCTTCGAGGGCGTAATCTTCTCCCCAGACGCGATTCAACAATTCCTGTCGGGACAGCACAACGCCGGGCGAGAGCAAAAACTGATGAAGGATACGAAATTCTTTCGGCGTGAGCTCGACCAGTGTTCCTCCGACCTTCACCTCATGGCGCGCGGTATCCATCGCGAGGCTTTGGGCACGAAGCACAGATGGAGCGGCCGCCGGCATCTGTTGTCGACGCAGGATCGCCCGGATATGCGCCAGCAGTTCTCGGGAGTGCGGAGAACAAAACACGAGGTCGAATCCGGACTCCAACTCGGTGAGGCATTCATCTTGGCCGCAGGATTTGTCGAACGGTTGCAGAACAATGATGGGGACGGTAGAAGGAAACTGATCTCGACGGCCGCCCTCCGTCACGAGGAGCTGTCGATCCAACAGAATCAGGACCGGACGCCGCTGCCGAATCTCGCTGAGCGCGGAGGCGATGGTCGTCACCACGCAAGTCGGATAGCCGTTCATCTCGAGCCATTTCCCCAGCAGGCCGGTCGCTGCGTGGTCGGCGCTCACCAACAGCAGCATGTTCTCCCTGTCGGTCATGTGTCTGAACCCTCCTGTATCGCGATCGACTATGGCCCCGCGAGATTGTTCGACGGTAATCGACATGTTACGTGCGCGTAAATTTTTCCGTCGTCCGACTCTTCCCAATGGCTGTTTACATAGTCTTAACCAGGCGGTGACAGGGCTGTCACGAAGCGCACCGATAGTGCGCCCGTGAAATCGTCCGGTTTTCTTACCAGTACTGCGGGCGAAGATCACGCGCCACACGGTACAAGCATCACACTAGGAGGAGGCTTGAATGAAGTACGGGGGGATGTGTGTGTTACAAAGGTCTGCGGCGACGATCGGTATCGCCGGCGCGCTCCTGTTCGGGCCGTTGCAAACACCGGCCGGTGCGAGCGACGTCGCGCCGACGGTAGTCGCCCAAGGGCCCGTTCGATCCAGCCAGGCGCTCTCGGCTATGGAGGCGGCGCCGCAGGCGATACCCACGGCGAACAGCACCGACCGGGAAACATCGGGACAGCGCCTCTCAATCGAGAGTACGTCTCTTGAAAGTCTGTTGCTCGAGAAGGGGGTGATTACCCAAGAAGACTGGATCCGCCTCAAGGCCGAAGAGGAACGTCGTATTTTCGAGCAGTCGGCAGAATTGCAGATGGCCGGCAACCCACGTTGGTACGAGCGCATTCGCATCACCGGCTACATGCAGTTTAGATACAACATGGGCGCGACCGACCGACGGTTTGATTTGCCATTGAACGATAGTTTTGGTGATCAACAGGCGAACGAATTTTACGCCAGACGACTCCGGCTCGTTTTTCAGGGGCAGGTGTCTGAACGCGTCGCGTTCTTCACACAGTTCGCCCTGGAAGGCGGTCAGCAAGAATTGTCGAATAGAGAAATCATCGACGCCTATTCTGATTTTTATATCACTAAGGACAAGGAGCATCGGATCCGGTGGGGCCTCCATCGTGTTCCCAACTCCTTCGATACCTACCGTTCGAGCACCAACCGCCAGGAAATGGACCGACATGAATCGGTACAGAGTGGCGCGCCGGGGGAAAGAGATTTAGGTGTGGCCTACTACTGGAGCCCGAAAGTCGCGCAGGAGCGGTTCGCGCAACTGGCAGCCTACCATAACGGCCCTGGCGACTATGGTGTCTTCGGCGTCATGGTCTACAATGGTCAAACCAGAAATCGTTTGGAGTTAAACCACGATAAACATATCGGAGCCAAGTTGGCCTATCCGTTCCAGTTCAAAAACGGACGGCTGCTCGAAGCCGGCGTCCTCGGCTTCCACGGAGTGTTTGCCGTGCAGGGAGCGAGTCAGCCGAATGTTGCGAGTGCGGCCAGATGTATCAGCCCGCTGACGTCGGAAGGTGGTTGCGATATCAAGGATCAGCGGGTCACAGCCTATGTCTGGACTCCGCCACAACCCTGGGGACTCTTGGCTGAGTTCACTGTGGGGCGAGGCCCGAAACGAAACGCGCAAACCAACTTCATCGAAGAGAGCAGCGTTGCGGGTGGGTATGTCCAAGGGTATTACACGTGGCGTTACTCCGATGTCGGCATGCTGACGCCGTATGTGCGATACGGTGAGTACTATGGCGGGTTCAAGTCATTGAACGGAGCACCGGATGGACAATCCAGGACATGGAATCTCGGTTTGGTGTGGGAACCTGACACCCACTTCCGTCTTACGGCAGACTGGGTCTTTAAAAACGGTCTGAAT
>JAHBTD010000056.1 GCA_019638775.1 Fimbriimonadaceae bacterium
ACCGACTTCGCCGACGCGCAGCAGGGCGGATTTTTTACCACCGCAATCGGACATGAAGCGTTGATCCTGCGCAGTCGCGAAGGACCGGATGGAGCCACGCCGAGCGGGAATGCCGTTGCCGCTTCCGTGCTGGCGCGCCTGTCCTATCATTTCGCACGAGAGGACTTTCGTCAGGCTGCCGCCGCGGCGGTTCGGGCCTATGGCCGGCAGATCGCGCGCTACCCGCGGGCGTTCGCCAAAAGCCTGCTCGTCGTCGACCTCCTCACGAACGGTCCCGTGGAGATCGCCGTCGTCGGTGCGGTTGACGCTCCGGGGACCAGGGCGTTGCGCGCCGCTGTGAATCGGGTCTACGTACCCCATCGCGTGCTCGCTCATCGGGCCACGTCCGATGCTGTCACTGCACATCCCCTGCTGCAGGGCAAAACGTTGGTCAACGGTCAGCCTGCGCTGTATGTGTGCCGGAATTTCTCGTGCCGTCGGCCGATCACCGATCCGTCGGAACTCCCCGCCTTGCTCGACGCGCCGCAACAGGCCGCAGCGGCGACCTCGGCGCAGAAGGTCTTGAGTGGTTCGTTGCAACCAGGGCATGCCACGGCTCAAGGCACGGCGGCCTATGCCGCGCGACACATTCATGCCGCGTCCGGGGCCGGGTCGTTGGCCCATGGGTTCGGTCCGTTCGGTGCGACGGGTTTGACGGTGAGCCGCCTGGGGTTCGGCACCTATCGTGTGGGTCTGCGCGAAAAGGAACAGCGTGAGGCGTTGATCAAGGCGCTCCGCGCGGGCTGTAATCTGATCGACACCTCCACAAACTACATGGATGGAGAGAGTGAGCAACTCGTCGGCTCCGTCCTGCAGGGATTGATCCGCGCCGGAGACCTTGCGCGGGAAGAAGTGGTCGTGGTGTCGAAGATCGGGTACGTCCAGGGGCAGAACCTGACGCAGGCGCAAGCGCGGGAAAAATCCGGCAAACCCTATCCCGAGACGGTGAAGTACGGCGACGACATCTGGCATTGTATCCATCCGGATTTTCTGGCCGATCAATTGACGTTGTCGCTGGATCGGTTGGGCCTGGCCACGTTGGATGTCTGTCTGTTGCACAACCCGGAGTACTTTCTCTCCCATGCCACGAAGCTCGGCGGGGCCGAAGCGCGTCCGCTGCCTGAACTCCGTGTCGAATTCTATCGGCGGTTGCAGCGGGCCTTCGAGTATCTCGAAGGACAAGTCCAGGCCGGTCGGCTGCGCGGGTATGGCGTCTCGTCGAACACCTCCACTGCCGGAGCGGACGACCCCGGCGCGACTTCCCTGTCCCGTATGATCGACGCGGCCACGTTGGCCGCACACAAGGTCGGTATCTCGTCCCATCACTTCACCGTCTTGCAGTGTCCGATGAATCTCTACGAATCCGGCGCGGCTCTGGTCGCCAACACCGGCCCCGGCAACGGCAGAACGTTGCTGGAGGAAGCGATGCAGGCGGGCATTGCCGTCTTGGTCAATCGTCCCTTGAATGCGATGCCGGCTCAGCGCGGCGGAGTCGTCCGGTTGGCCGATGTGTCGGTACCGGCAGCCGAGGCAACCGTCGAGGCGCAGAGAGACAAGGTCGCGGCGCTTGAAGAGGAGTATCGTACGAGTCTCGCGCCGGCGGTGACGCACAGCGGACAGGGCATGCTCCCGAGTGACTTTTTTCGATGGGCCGATGAATTGACCCGCATTCGTACGCAGGTCCAGGGACTCGAACATTGGGAACAGATTGAACAGCACATGATCGCGCCGCATGTGAACCAAGTGCTGCGCGCGTTAGCGGAGGCATTCACCGGTACCGTGGCGGAGCAATGGGAATCCTGGCGGGATCGGTATGTGCCTGAACTGCTCGCGCTCTTGAGAGGTCTGCAACGGGAAGCGGCGGAGCGCAGCCGTCTGCGTACCGAAGACTTGCATCGTACGCTCAATCCCCTGCTGCCGGAGCCGAGGCGCGCGGCGACCTTGTCGCAGAAAGCCTTGTGGGTGCTACGCAGTACTCCCGGTGTGACCTCGGTGCTTGTCGGCATGCGTTCGCCGACCTACGTAGACGATGCCTTCCAGATGCTGCAATGGGACACCGTGTCGCAGCCGCAGCATGTCTACGAGACCTGCGCCGGAAAGAAGTAGCTTGCCTCGTTTGCTCGATTTGATTATTCTGTGCCTCATTCGATCCACGAATCCACTCTGCGCCGGAGGTTTCCATGAAATGTTTGCGCCCGTTCGCCCTGCTCGGTCTGTGTGCCGTCGCTGCCCTCCTGTTCCTTGACGGCTGCGCGAGCAAAGCGGGAACCAGCGGAGGAAAGACGGTGACGCCGTCCAAGCCGCGTGTCGAGGAGCAGGTGGCCGCCGCACCGGTCCAGGAAATTCCCCCCCCGCCGGAACCGACGCCCGTTCCGTTGCGCTCGGTGGAGATGGCCGCACGCAACGCGACCGGAGAGCACAATATTCCCTTTCCCGATGTGTTGTTCGACTTCGATCAATACGTATTGCGCGACGATGCCCTGACTGCGGTGGAGGACAATGCCAAACGCTTGAGAGACCACCATGTCACCAAGGTGCTCCTGGAAGGCCGCTGCGACGAAATCGGCACCTCGGAATATAATTTGGTGTTGGGTGAACGGCGCGCCCTCTCGGTCAAACGGTACTTGGAATCGCTGGGCATGAGTCAACTGCAGGTCGATGTCACGAGTTACGGCAAGGATCGCCCCTTGTGTTTGCAGCACAACCCGGTCTGCTGGCAGAAAAATCGGAGCGTCCACTTCGTCGTCAAAGAGTAGCGCCTCGTTCGTGAAGGTTCCGTCGATGGCGGCATGCACCGAACCCGGTCATGCCGCCGCGTTCGTTCTCTTCCCTTCGCAGACGTAACACACAATTTACGATCGTCTAACCTGCCTGGAACGCGGAGCGCGTATCGTCCTGTGTCAACCATCGGTTCTGGATGCGGAGGTATCGGACCGGGTGGGAAACAGATCAGGGAGGTTATGCGTATGGTTACAGTCAGTCAGTTGATGACGACACAGCTGGTGACGGTCCCGGTCGGCACGTCGGCGGCGGACGCCGCCAGAGTCATGAATGAACGGCATGTCGGGAGCGTGTTTATCGAGCAGGACGAGCGTGTGGTCGGCATTGTGACGGAGTCCGACATCGTGCGCAAAGTCGTCGGAGAGAATCAGCCGGTGCATTACGTGCCGGTGGAATCCATCATGAGCAGCCCCGTCATCAGCCTGGATGAGCGTCGCTCGATCACCGAAGCGGCCGATCTCATGCAACATCACCACACGAGGCATCTGGGTGTGTTAAAGAGCGGCGCGATCGTCGGCGTGCTCTCGGTTCGCGATCTGTTGCAGCCGGTGTCGGTGGACGAGTTTTAACTCGCCACCGCATCGAGGCTCTCCATCGACGGTGTCCCGACTCCAGGCTCGTCGGACTCTTCCCCTATTCGTTTCCATCATCCGGTCTCTCCCCTACCCTGGCGGCTCGCACTACTCTCTCCTGCCGTTCGGGCACATGTCTCGGACATCGTTCACGCTCACGAGGCGATGCGCAAGCGGCAGTCTGTGGCCGGATCGGCGGTACGGGCAAATTTGGCGAGTCGAACGACGCGCGTTAGGACGCCTGGAGCTTGTACCCGATGCCTCGAATCGTGACGACGAGTCGGGGCTTGGAGGGATCCGCCTCGATCTTCTGACGCAGGGAGTGAATATGGACATCCAGCGCATGTTCTTCGAGGGCGTAATCTTCTCCCCAGACGCGATTCAACAATTCCTGTCGGGACAGCACAACGCCGGGCGAGAGCAAAAACTGATGAAGGATACGAAATTCTTTCGGCGTGAGCTCGACCAGTGTTCCTCCGACCTTCACCTCATGGCGCGCGGTATCCATCGCGAGGCTTTGGGCACGAAGCACAGATGGAGCGGCCGCCGGCATCTGTTGTCGACGCAGGATCGCCCGGATATGCGCCAGCAGTTCTCGGGAGTGCGGAGAACAAAACACGAGGTCGAATCCGGACTCCAACTCGGTGAGGCATTCATCTTGGCCGCAGGATTTGTCGAACGGTTGCAGAACAATGATGGGGACGGTAGAAGGAAACTGATCTCGACGGCCGCCCTCCGTCACGAGGAGCTGTCGATCCAACAGAATCAGGACCGGACGCCGCTGCCGAATCTCGCTGAGCGCGGAGGCGATGGTCGTCACCACGCAAGTCGGATAGCCGTTCATCTCGAGCCATTTCCCCAGCAGGCCGGTCGCTGCGTGGTCGGCGCTCACCAACAGCAGCATGTTCTCCCTGTCGCTCATGTGTCTGAACCCTCCTGTATCGCGATCGACTATGGCCCCGCGAGATTGTTCGACGGTAATCGACATGTTACGTGCGCGTAAATTTTCCCGTCGTCCGACTCTTCCCAACGGCTGTTTACATAGTCTTAACCAGGCGGTGACAGGGCTGTCACGAAGCGCACCGATAGTGCGCCCGTGTATTCATCAGGTTTTATTATCCGTACTGAAGGTCACGGTCATGGACCGATCGGTACAAGCATCACACCATGAGGAGGCATGAATGAAGTACGGGGGGATGTGTGTGTTACACAGGTCTGCGGCGGCGATCGGTATCGCCGGCGCGCTCCTGTTCTTGCCGTTGCAAGCATCGGCCGGTGCGAGCAAGGCCGCGCCGACGGTGATCGCCCAAGGGCCTGTTCAATCCAGCCAGGCGCTTTCCGCCATGGAGACGGTACCCCAGGCGATACCTACTGCGAATAGTATCGACCGGGAAACATCGGGACAGCGCCTCTCAATCGAGAGTACGTCCCTTGAAAGTCTGTTGCTCGAGAAGGGGGTGATTACGCAGGAAGACTGGATTCGCCTCAAGGCCGAAGAGGAACGTCGTATTTTCGAGCAGTCGGCGGAATTGCAGATGGCCGGCAATCCACGTTGGTACGAGCGCATTCGCATCACCGGCTACATGCAATTCAAATACAACATGGGCGCGACCGATCGGCGGTTTGATTTGCCCTTGAACGATAGCTTCGGCGATCAGCAGGGAAACGAATTCTATGCCAGACGGCTTCGCCTGGTCTTCCAAGGTCAGGTATCCGAGCGCGTGGCCTTTTTCACCCAGTTCGCTCTGGAAGGCGGACAGCAGACGCTGGCGAACAATGAAATGATCGACGCGTACTCAGACTTCTATATCACCAAGGACAAGGAGCATCGGATCCGGTGGGGCCTCCATCGTGTTCCCAACTCCTTCGATACCTACCGTTCGAGCACCAATCGACAGGAAATGGACCGGCACGAATCGGTACAGAGCGGCGCGCCGGGGGAACGAGACCTAGGTGTGGCCTACTACTGGAGCCCGAAAGTCGCGCAAGAGCGATTTGCCCAATTGGCGGCCTATCATAATGGACCGGGCGACTACGGCGTGTTCGGCATCATGGTCTACAATGGTCAATCTCGGAGCCGATTGGAGCTGAACAAGGACAAGCACATTGGAGCCAAGTTGGCCTATCCGTTTCAGTTTCCGAATGGGCGGCTTTTGGAAGCCGGTGTCCTCGGCTACCATGGAGTCTTTGCCGTGCAGGGAGCGAGTCAACCGAATGTTGCGAGTGCGGCCAGATGTATCAGCCCGCTGACGTCGGAAGGTGGCTGCGATATCAAGGATCAGCGGGTCACGGCCTATGTCTGGACCCCGCCACAACCCTGGGGACTCTTGGCTGAGTTCACCGTGGGGCGAGGCCCGAAACGAAACGCGCAAACCAACTTCATCGAGGAGAGCAGCATCGCGGGTGGGTATGTCCAAGGGTATTACACGTGGCGCTACTCCGATGTCGGCATGCTGACGCCTTACGTGCGATACGGCGAATACTATGGTGGATTCAAATCACTCAATGGAGCGCCGGACGGCCAATCTCGCACCTGGAATTTGGGTTTGGTCTGGGAGCCGGATACACACTTCAGATTCGTGGCGGACTGGGTCTTTAAAAACGGTCTGAAC
>JAHBTD010000057.1 GCA_019638775.1 Fimbriimonadaceae bacterium
CGTGCTCGGCGCAGTCCTGATTTCGATCCCGATACCCGAGTGAGCGCCGCATTATTTGGCATCGTGCCTTGAGTATTGGTCCGAGAGCCGCGCTCGGCACGCGTGAGACCGAATTGGCGACCATGGGGGCGCTGACCTATGCGCTTCGCGTGACGGCGCACATGTCCAATCACAAGTAACGGAGGGCGGAATCCGTATGCAGCGGCTGCACCGGATGTCGCCGCTGCGTGCGTACGATGTGCGCAACATCCGGGGTTGTGGTGTCGATGGCCTTGCCGGAAATTCGGGGTACATGACGCAAGGGGAACAGTCCGTTCAGGGTCCTGCCGCCTCCCGCATACGTCATGAGGGGCGTCCATGATCGATCAGAAGACCAAGGCCATGATTCTCCAGGCGCTCGACGACGAGTATAAGGCGCGGGCCTTCTATCGGCTGGTGATCAAGACATTCGGTCCGGTGCGGCCGTTCATCAATATCGTGGAGGCCGAGCATACGCATGCACGAGCGGTCGAAGCGCTGTGCGCCCGCTATGGGATTCCCCTCCCGAACGATGATTGGGGCACAACGCTTGAGCCGCCGCGATCGATTCTGGAGGCCTGCCGAGCCGGCGTCGAGGGAGAGCTCGAAAATATCGCGATGTACGATCGGTTTCTGCGCGAGACGCATGAGCCTGATGTGAGGAGCCTCTTTCAACGCCTCCAAGCCAGGTCACGGGAGGCCCATTTGCCCGCGTTTGAACGCTGTGTCGCACGGGGTGGCGAGGCAGGGCTGGGAGAGGGTTCCGGTAGAGGGCCGCAGCAGACGCCGCCGGCCCGGTCCGGTCCGAAACGACTCCGTCGTCAGGGGAGGACTACATGACCTCATTGCTCGAAAAAGGCGGCGGGGCATTTGCCGGCATCAAGATGCTGCTTTGCGAGAATCCGCTCCCGCCGTTGGACGAAGCGATGGTCGCCGCACAGGAGGAACTGGTCCGGAGCAACTACTATACGGAAGCCTACTCGGCGCCGCTTCGCCGCGTATTGAGCGAGCAGATCGGTGTTCCCGAACGGCTGATTCATGTCAATGCCGGGTCGGAACTGATCCTTCGCCAACTGTTCGGGAGGCTCGGTCAACGCGTCCATTTCCTGACGCCGACCTATGTGCTCTTCCCCGAGATTGCAGAATCCTACACGGAGACACGCCTCTTGCCGCGGGATAATTTTTCGTTCGATCTGGCCAAACTGAGCATTCCGCCGGATACGACGCTCGTGGCGATCGTGAATCCGAATAATCCCAATGGCGGGACCTTCGATATGACGCCGCTCCCTGATCTCTTGGCTCGTTATCCGCGGACGCATTTCCTGGTGGATGAAGCCTTCGTCGGCATGGCCGGTCAGTCAGTGGCCTCGTGGGTGCCGCGTTATCGGAACCTGCTGGTCACGCGTACGCTCTCGAAGGCCCACAGCTTGGCGGGGTTTCGGGTCGGGTATGCGATTCTTCCCGAACCGTTGGCCAACGATCTTAATCATCACAACGATGCCTATCCCTTGGCCAGACCGAGCGAAGCGGCGGCGGTCGCCACGTTACGGCATGAAGAGAAGATTCGAGCGCGGGCGGTCGAGTTGCGGGGATGGGCCGAGGAGTTGGCGGGCGAATTGACAACGATCGGTGTGAAGACGTATCCCTCTGAAACGTATTTTTTTCTCGCGGATGTGGCGCCGCACGACGCATCCGTCGTGGCCGCGAAGTTACGTGAGCAGGGCATTTTGATCAAGGCACTGAACGATGGCATGCTCGGTCCCGGATTCATGCGTGTGACGACGGCCTTGCCGGCGGACAACCGGCGGTTCCTCGATGCGATGCGGGCGGTGTTGGCGGAGGCCTATTAAAGGAGGAGAGATGATGGACGGACGGAGATATGTGTGTGTGATGCTCGGCGGGCTGGCGGCGACCCTGTTGGCCGGTGTGGGGTTTCTGGCGACACAGTCGCAGGCGGAATCGCCGGTCTCGGCCGGGACGGTCGTGGTGGACGGCGTGACCGTCCCTGACATCGCACCCCTGCCGACGGTCGTGCCGATTCCAGCCACGAACCTCAACTACAAGGCCAAAGTCGATTTGGGGAAACAACTCTATTTCGATGGGCGGCTCTCCAAGAACAACGCGATCTCCTGCGCCTTTTGCCACAATCCGTTTACCGGTTTCGCCGATCCGCGCCAGACATCGATCGGAGTGGGTGGAGGCATCGGGGGCCGCCAGGCGCCGACCGTCTACAACACGGGACTCATTCCGCTCCAGTTTTGGGATGGACGCGCCGGATCGCTGGAGGAGCAGGCGCTGGGGCCGATCGCCAATCCCGTGGAGATGGCCGAGGTGCTCGAGCACGTCGTGAAAAAGTTGGCCAAGATCAAGGGATATCAACAGCAATTCCGGGCGGTGTTCGGCACAGACGTCAATCTCCAAAGCCTTGCCGAGGCCATCGCCGCCTACGAGCGGACGGTCGTGTCGACCAATTCCGCCTTCGATAAGTATGTGCTGGGGGATGCGAAGGCCATGGACGAGTCGGCAGTGCGGGGAATGGGGCTGTTCAAGGGGAAGGCCCGGTGCGTGCTCTGTCACAACGGGCCGAATTTCACCGACAATCAGTTTCACAATCTTGGCGTGCCCCAAGCCGGGCCGATGAAAGAGGACCTCGGCCGGTTTTATGTCACCAGGCAGGAACAGGATAAAGGAGCGTTCAAGACCCCGACGCTTCGGAGCATCACCGAGACCGCTCCCTACATGCATGACGGTGTCTTTAAGACGCTGGAAGAGGTGATCGATTTCCTGGATCAGGGAGGCGGGTCGAATCCGCATCTGAGTCCGATGGTGAAGCCGCTCGGGTTGACGAAGGAGGACAAGGCGGATTTGGTCGCGTTTCTGAAGGCGCTGGCGGGGGAGCCGATCAAGTTCGAGATGCCGAAATTGCCGCAATGACCTGGCGCTGAAGGAGTCGCGACTCATGGCACGGTGCAGAGGCTGGTGGGTGTGGATGGTGGTCGCCCTGTGTTTCGATGCCGGGTCTGTGACCGCGCAGGAGGTCCTGCATGTATACGGTCCCGGGGGCCGGCTCCGGCCCTGCGAGAGGCGGCGGCGGAGTTCAGTCGAACCACCGGCATTCAGGTTGAGGTGACGGCTGGTCCGACCGCCAAGTGGCTGGCGAAGGCCAAGTCCGAGGCCGATCTCATCTATTCGGGTTCAGAGTTCATGATGACGGACCTGATTGCCGCGATGGAGGGAGCGGTCGATGAGGCGGCGGCTGCGCCCCGTTATCCTGATGCCGAACCGACAGGAGGCAACCATGAAAGATCTTGTCCGGTATCCCGGTGACCTGTTGTGGGAAGCGTTGCGGGAATTCCCCGGCAAGGGCGAGGTGACGGTATTGCGGGACGAGGGCAAGGGGAAGGCCAAGACCATCATCGTCCGGTTGCCGGCCGGAGGGCAGGTCCTGCCGCATAGCCATGTTGCCCCCGTGCAGCACTATGTGCTCGAAGGGGAATGCGAGACGGAAGGGAAGACGCTGGGACGAGGCGCCTATCGGCTCATGCCGGAACATGCCGATGTGTCGGCCATCTTGACGAAGGAGGGCGCCACCATTCTCATGATCTACGATGCGGCGTCTGGGTAACCGATGGTATCAGGTCTGTGGGTCCCCCTCTCCGCCAGCCTACTCGCTGCGCTGGTCACGACGATCGGGATCTATGTCATTCGCCACTTCGAGAAATGGGGACGCAGGAACAGTACCTACTTTTCGTGTTTTGCGGCGGGTGTCCTGATCTCCGTGTCCTTCTTGCACATCATTCCAAAATCATTTGGGATGAACGAGCAGGCGCCTCTGTACCTGCTCGCCGGCTATGTCTTCATGCATCTGTTCAACCGGTTTCTCACGGCCTATGTCTGCGACAAGAATCCCGAGTTCGCCATTGGGCTGGTGCCGCTGTTGGGGATCGGCTTCCATTCGTTCCTGGACGGCGTCGTCTATTCGATTACGTTTAGCGCCAGCATGCTCACCGGAGCCCTTGCTGCCATCGGTATGGTGCTCCATGAGTTTCCTGAGGGGATCATTACCTATCTCTTGCTCCTTCGGGGCGGCGGCAGTTCGAAGCAATCGTTGTGGCTCGCGTTCCTGGCTGCCGCCGTCAGCACACCATTGGGGACCCTGCTGTCGTACCCGATGATCAGCCGCATTGACCCATCCTTGCTGGGAACTCTGTTGTCGATTTCGGCCGGGGCTCTCATTTATGTGGGGGCGACACATCTGCTTCCTCAAGCGGAGCGGGAGTCGGCCAAGTACAGTCTCATCGCGCTGGCCGCCGGGATACTGGTGGCGGCCGGCATCATCGTGAGTAACGGCTAGCGGGACCGCCGGGAATCTGCGGCCGGCAGCGGCCGCGCTAATTCTCTTCATGGATGGGGATACGGGTCAGAAACTCGCTCACCTCGGGGCTTGCATATGTTCCGTAGGCATCGACGAAGACCCCTCGAGTTCCGTCGCGCGCTTCCAGTGCATAACAGACGGACATGTCGTCCGGGTCCGAGCTTCCTTCGAAACGGTGGTGCTCAACGATCGTCAACTCGTCGGCCCGAAACGTACGCCTGCTGGTCACGTCGTGAACGAGCCCCGCGGCAAACTCGAAGTTTGCCGTGAACCCACGCTCCTGGAGCCCTTTCACCGCCTCGGTCATCGTGCGGTAGGTATGGAAAGCCATGAGATCTCACTCCTTTCATGCGGAAATAGAGCCTGTAGGGCCAAGTAGACCAGGACACTGCCGGCAACGCCTAGTGCGAAGGATCCCATCCTGCCATATTTTCCGGCCAGTGGGATGAGCTCGAAGGCGGAGACCGTGACCATCGCGCCGGCCGCGAAGGCCATAAAGGACGGATTGAGTGCGGGGTTCAAATGCACTGCCACCAAGCCAAGCATGGCGCCGACCGGTTCCGCGAGTCCCGAAAGCACCGCCGCTTTGAATAGGAGCGCCCGGTTTTTGACGGCGACGGCGGGGACCGCCATGGCGAACTCCTCGGGAATATTGTGAATGGCGATCGACAGTGCAACCAGTAGCCCGAGAGACGGCGAAGACAAGAAGGCGTTGGCCATCGCAAAACCTTCCGGGACGTCGTGCAGGATCAGACCGAACACAATGAGGTAGGCGGCTCGTAGTTCCCTGGCCGGCGCTGTCGAGTCTTGTCCCAGATGGATGTGCGGCATGAGGATATGGAGGGTCAGAATCAGCGCGGCTCCCAGGCCGACCGACAGGCTCGTCGTCCCCGGCCCCACAATCCTCAAGGCTTCCGGCACCAGTTCGCAGAGCGAAATCAGGACCATGATACCGGTTGAGAATCCGATACCCATCGCGATCATGCGGGGATTCTCGCCAAGAGTTATGGCGAGTGAGGCGCCGATGAGCGTCGTGCCACCTGATAGGACGGCAAGCACCATCACTGAGATGGAGGAGGCAGGGAGTGAGTCCATCGCAAGCTCTCCTGGAAGGTTTCCTTGGCACGAGGCATACGGATGGTCCTGTCGGCGCGACGTGTCCGGTCATGTGTTAGCATGAATCGTATTCCCGGTTCACCATGGAGACATCAGCCAAAAGGAGTAG
>JAHBTD010000058.1 GCA_019638775.1 Fimbriimonadaceae bacterium
ATTCGCGAGCGCAACGGCTGAGCGGCTCGTCGTAAGATCGCAGCCGATCGTGATCATCGACTCCACGCCGGCATCCCGTGCGCGGGAGATCATCGCTTCGCGGTCCGATTCGTAACGCGCATCGTCGAGATGGGTATGCGTGTCGATCAGCATCGGGCGCATCCTACCATGGTTGGTGAGGTCGTGACGACTGCCGCCCCTCGCCCGCTTGACAAGTTTTTGGAATGAGTGTTAAATGCAAATCACTTGCAACACCGCGAGAATGAGATGGCAGATTCAATCGTTGACAGTCTGAAGGCCGGCGGGAAAAAGCTTACGAAGCCCAGGCAGGCGATTCTGGCCATCCTGGAATCGAACGCATTACCAGTCACTGCCGCTGAGGTGCATGCCCGATTGAAGAAGGCCCACGCGCACATGGATCTTGCCACCGTCTACCGGAACCTGACCATGCTCCAGGAATTGGGCCTCGTCGATCCAGTGGGATTGCGCGAGGGGCAGATGCGGTATGAGGTGCGGCATGGGCGGGAACACCATCATCACATTCAGTGTCGCGGGTGTGGTCGGATCGTCGATCTCATGCTGTGCCCGATCAAGAAACTCACGGAACTTGTCGAAGCCCAAACCAAGTTTGCGGTAGAAGGCCATTCCCTGGAATTTTTCGGTTGGTGTCCGCAATGTCGATGAACGCTCTTGCAACGGCCGGGAAACGGTGGGCGCTTGTCGCTCTGTATGCCCTGCTGCTGTTCTCTCTCCAGCCGCTCCTACTCGATCATACGTTTGCGGCAGGCACCTCGCATGAACATTCAGACCAGGATGCCTGTGCCTGGCTGGACCATGCGGCGAGCGCCGGCCTGCACTCCAGCGCCCCTCCTCTGTCGCTGGTGCAGATCATCACGTCCGTCTCTTCCGTCTTGACGGCTCCGCACCGTTCCACTGTGCGCTCTCACGTCTCCGTCCGCGGTCCTCCCATCCTTCTCTAACACTCGTCTCGTTGTGCTGATGGTCCCCCTCACGCGTCTTGTGCAGGGGAAGACCGGGCAGCTGCCTGCTCGCGCCTCCTGTGGGGCAGGAGCTCAAGGGGTTGAGTTGTTCTTGGCCCGGAAGAACGGCGCTCGGTCTTCTCCTGCAGAAGGTGTGCATGGTGTGCGCGCTCTGTTGAGGGTTTTTATTCGCTGGAGGTGAGCATGGCTACCGACTTGATGACGCCCGTTCCCGTGACGGTTCTGACGGGATTTCTTGGGGCAGGAAAGACGACCTTGCTGAATCGAATTTTGACGACCGAGCACGGCAAGCGTGTGGCGGTCATCGTGAATGAGTTCGGTGAAGTGGGGATCGACAATCAACTTGTCATCGGCGCTGACGAAGAAATCTTTGAGATGAACAACGGTTGTATCTGCTGCACGGTGCGGGGTGATTTGATCCGCATCATCGGCAATCTCCTCAAGCGAAAAGACCGGTTCGATTACATGGTGATCGAGACGACAGGGTTGGCCGATCCTGCGCCGGTGGCCCAGACGTTCTTTGTGGACGATGAGATGAAACGGCGGTTGTCGCTCGACGGAATCGTCACCGTCGTCGACTCCAAACATATTTGGGATCACCTCGACACGAGTCCGGAAGCCAAGGAGCAGGTCGCTTTTGCCGATGTGATCCTGCTCAACAAGATCGATCTGGTGCCGTCGGCCGAGGTCGACCGGCTCGAGGCTCGACTCAAGGCGATCAACGTCATGGCAACGATTCATCGGACGAGGGATGCGCAGGTGGAGATCAACCGGTTGTTGAACATCGGCGCGTTCGATCTGAGCCGGAAGCTGAAGATCGATCCGAATTTTCTTGGCGAAGACGCTCATGAACATGATCCGAGCGTCTTCTCTGTGGCGCTGGTCGAAGAAGGGGCGGTTGATGAGGCCAGAGTCAACGACTGGTTCCGCGAGGTGCTCTCCACGATGGGGACGAAGATCTACCGGATGAAGGGGATTCTGAACGTGGAAGGACGAGACCAGCGGTTCGTGTTTCAGGGGGTCCACATGTTGTTCGACGGCAAGGCGGACCGAGCCTGGAAGAAGGGGGAAGCCCGCAGCAACCAACTGGTGTTTATCGGGAAAGACCTCGATCGCGCGGCGTTGATGAAAGGATTTCGGTCATGCCTCGTCTAGCCAAGTCGAAGGCGGTCATCACGTTGGGCTCGGTGGGGTATGCCAGGCTTGGTGATTACATCAATCGCGTGGCCTTCTCTGCGGATGGCACCGGGCTGGCGGCTTGTTCCGCATCGGGACAAGTCTCGATCTGGCAGGTGCCTACGTGGCAATCGATCGGCGATCTCAGAGGCCATGACCGATCGGCTCTCACGCTCGCCTGGCATCCGAGCCGGAGCGAGTTGGCAACGGGTGGGCAGGATGGCGTCGTCCGGCTCTGGGGCCTCGATGCAAGCGCGGAGAGAGCTGTGCTTCCCGTGGGAGAGCAGGGTTCGTGGGTCGAACATCTGGCCTGGTCTCCGGACGGGCGCTTTCTGGCGGCATCGGCAGGGAAGAGCCTCCGGATCTGGAGTGTGGATGCGGCGAGTAGCTCGCAGCTGGTTGCAGATGTACCGGCGCACAAAACGACTGTGTCGGCGCTGTCCTGGATGCCGAATGGGGGCGGTGTCATTTCCTCCTGCTATGGAGGTGCGTGGCTCTGGAAGGTGGGAACGGACAAACCGGTGCGGCCGTTCCCGTACGACGGCGCGCTACTGTCCATCGCGGTCAATCCGTCCGGGGAGTATCTGGCTTCGGGAAATCTCGACGGCTCAGTGCATTTGTTTCGCACGGACAGCGAGCAGAATTGGCACATGTCCGGTTATCCGATGAAGGTGACCTCGGTCAGGTTCGACCATAACGGGCTCAATCTGTTCACGGCCTCCGGTCCCGCTCTCGTCTCCTGGAACATGAAAAAATTCGAAGGCACCGGCGGGCGCCTGTTCAAAGGACACCTGGGATGGATTCAGGAGATCGCCTGTCATCCCAACCTGTCGCTCGTCGCGACGGTTGGCGAGGACGGCCTCTTATGTATCTGGGAGCCGCAGACCACCAAGCCGATTCTCAGCCAGGAAGTGAACAAGTCGGGCGGGCTGTCCACGGTCGCCTGGAGTCCTCACGGCACATGGCTGGCGACCGGCACGAATGACGGCGTGGTGTCGCTGTTCTCCGTAGAAGGCATCGGAGAACGGTCATGAACCTGTTCGGAGGGCGTCGTACTATCGCTCCGGATCAGGCAGAGCGCATCAAGGCCTGGGCTCGCAGGCTGTGGGCACTGCC
The DNA here is from genome assembly GCA_019638775.1 of Fimbriimonadaceae bacterium. Taxonomy (NCBI): domain Bacteria; kingdom Bacillati; phylum Armatimonadota; class Fimbriimonadia; order Fimbriimonadales; family Fimbriimonadaceae; species Fimbriimonadaceae bacterium. Next base: position 3,294 of record JAHBTD010000058.1, read on the forward strand.
CGACGAGACCACCGTGATGGTCACGGAATTGGAGTGCCGTGAGCCGGGATGCCCGCCGATCGAAACCGTCCTCGCGGTGCTCGAAGGGCCGGGAAGGACGACACAATACAAAATCCACAAAGCGGCCGACGAGGTGTCTCAAGCGGATGTCGAGGCGTTGGCGGCCGGAGAGGAGCCGCATCATGCCCACTAAGGCCACGCGAGCCAGAGCCTCAGCTTCTCCGGTCTATGTGATCGCCGGTTTTCTCGGTAGCGGGAAAACGACACTGCTGAAACGGGCGCTGGCTCATGAATTGGAGCGTGGCGTGAAACCGGCCGTGCTGATGAACGAGTTCGGTGAAGTCGATGTGGACGGGGCCGTCCTGCACGCACATCCCCGATCCAACGAGATCGAGCTAGAGTCACTGCTGAGCGGCTGTCTTTGCTGTGATCTGTCGGGGGCGTTCACCGAGAAAGTCGGCCATCTCTTGAAAAAAACGCAGGGCGCTCCGCTGTTCGTCGAGACGACCGGCTTAGCGGACATGGGCCAGGTGGTGGCCGGCGTTGAGCAGGCCTTGGCTGGGTATTCGGATACGGCCAGACTGGCTTCGGTGATCGTGATGGTCGACGCGCCGCGATTCCTGAAGCTCGGCGCGTACTGGCCAGCAGCGAACGATCATCTGAAACGAGCCGATGTGGTGGTCCTGAATAAGCTCGATCAGATCGACGACCGGCAGGCCGTACTCGTGGAAGGACGGGTCAGATCGACCAATCCCGCAGCGCGCATTGTCAGGGCGGTCCATGCGGATGTCCCGATCAATCGACTGTTCGAGGTTCCGGCAGAGAGGCGCAGGGCGAAGCTGGTCACCGGTCCGTTCAAGGATTCTACCGCGGGGTACCGGAGCGGCAGCTTCAAAATCCTGCGGCCGTTCGAGCCGGATCGGTTGGAGCGCTGGTTGAGGCGATATCAGCGCTCTGTGGTACGGCTGAAGGGATACGCCAGAGTTCAGGGGTGTCAGGGGATGCAGGAAGTGCAGTGGGTGATGGGATCGTTATCGATCGCGCCGTACCGGGGTGTGAAGCAGTCGCAGACGAAGATTGTGGTGATCGGCCGGCGGGTGGCGTGGCAGCGGTTTCTGGAGGGGCTGGAGCGTTGTCTCGTGTGGCCGAGGCGGCGGGTGGTGCGTCGTCGTCCGGCCGGAAAGAGGGTGTCGCAATGAGGGAGGGACGGTCATGACGCCGCTAGAGAGCAAGAGACAAACCTTGGTCGATGATCCTGCTGCCCGCTTGCTGGTGAAAGATGCGCACAGCCGTATGTACAAATGGCCTGCCTCCTTTGCCGGCTATCGCGCGAACGTGACGCTGAACGAGGATGGGCGGATCTGGATCGGGAGCGTCCGGCTCCTGCCCAGGAAAGACACCACCGTCGAGTTGGCCGGTGCCGACCCGTCGCTGCAAGAGTGGGTACGTGAGCGGTTGTGGACCCAGGGGATGCACCTGGCCTCTGCCTCCTTCGAGGAAGGCGACGGGAAATATGTGCTGGCCTTTGATCCGGACGAAGATCCTGCCCTACCGCATCCGCGGGGGCGGCGCGTGTTGCTCACCGGCGGGCGACTCGAGTCGTGGTATCGAATCAAGGATCATCTGTATACCCAGATCGGTCGTCTCACCCCATTGGCCGAACGTCGCGTGAACACGATCGAACGATACGACCGGGCTCCGGATGGCCGGCAGTATTCTTCACACTACGTCATGACGTATTTCACGCTGGATGGGCAATCGGTCGTGGGGATGGAGAGTTACGTCAACGAGTATCTGGAGGTGAGCGGCATCTGGTTGCCGTTGCGCCGGTGCGTGTCGTTCGGGGAAAGCGGGGCGGTCAAGACACGGGTGATCGAACTCTCACAGCATGAGGTGTGGTGATGGATGACAGTCAGATAGACGGGGCTCGCCTGATACCCGAGCGGCCGGAGTTGCGGGCAGGGGAAT
>JAHBTD010000059.1 GCA_019638775.1 Fimbriimonadaceae bacterium
GTTGGCGAGCGCGACCGCCGATCGGCTGGTGGCAAGGTCGCAGCCGATGGTGATCATCGATTCTACGCCGGCTTCCCGCGCACGGGCGATCATGGCCTCGCGGTCGGATTCGTAACGCGCATCATCGAGATGGGTATGGGTATCGATCAGCATGGGGCGCATCCTACCATGGTCGTTGAGGCCGTGACGACTGCCGAATCTCACCTGCTTGACAAGATTTCACGATGAGTGTTAAATGCAAATCACTTGCAACACGAAGTGGTCGAGATGGCAGATTCAATCATTGACAGTCTGAAAGCCGGCGGAAAAAAGCTTACAAAGCCCAGGCAGGCGATTCTGTCCATCCTGGAATCGAGTGCGCTGCCAGTCACCGCCGCCGAGGTGCATGCAGGATTGAAAAAATCCCACGTGAATATGGACCTTGCCACTGTGTATCGGAACCTGACCATGCTTCAGGAGCTGGGCCTCGTCGATCCAGTAGGGTTGCGTGAGGGGCAGATGCGGTATGAGGTGCGGCATGGGCGGGAGCATCATCATCATATTCAGTGTCGCGGGTGCGGTCGAATTGTCGATCTCATGCTGTGCCCGCTCAAGAAACTCACGCAACTTGTCGAGACCGAAACCAAGTTTGCGGTCGAAGGCCATTCCCTGGAATTTTTCGGTTGGTGTCCGCAATGTCGATGAACGCACTTGTGACGGCCGGGAAACGGTGGGCGCTTGTCGCTCTGTATGCCCTGCTGCTGTTCTCTCTCCAGCCGCTTCTACTCGATCATACGTTTGCGGCCGGGACCTCGCATGAACATTCAGACCAGGATGCCTGTGCCTGGCTGGACCATGCAGCGAGCGCCGGCCTGCACTCCAATGCTCCTCCTGCCTCGCAGGTACAGATCCTCACATCCGTGTCTGTCTTCCTGACGATTCCCTACTATTCCATTGTGCTCTCTCACATCTCCGTCCGCGGTCCTCCCATCCTTCTCTAACACTCGTCTCGTTGTGCTGATGGTCCCCCTCATGCGTCTTGTGCAGGGGAAGACCGGGCAGCTGCCTGCTCGCGCCTCCTGTGGGGCAGGGGCTCAAGGGGGTGGGTTGTTCTTCGCCCGGAGGAACAGCGCTCGGTCTTCTCCTGCAGAAGGCGTGCATCGTGTGCGCGCTCTGTTGAGGGTTTTCATTCACTGGAGGTGAGTATGGCTACCGACCTGATGGCGCCCGTTCCCGTGACGGTTCTGACGGGATTTCTTGGGGCAGGAAAGACGACCTTGCTGAATCGAATCTTGACGACCGAGCACGGCAAGCGTGTGGCGGTCATCGTGAATGAGTTCGGCGAAGTGGGGATCGACAATCAACTCGTCATCGGCGCCGACGAAGAAATTTTTGAGATGAACAACGGCTGCATCTGCTGCACGGTGCGGGGCGATTTGATCCGCATCATCGGTAATCTCCTCAAGCGAAAAGACCGGTTCGACTACATGGTCATCGAGACGACAGGGTTGGCCGATCCCGCGCCGGTGGCCCAGACCTTCTTCGTGGACGAGGAGATGAAGCGACGGTTGTCACTTGACGGGATCGTCACCGTCGTCGACTCGAAACATATTTGGGAACACCTTGACAAGAGTCCGGAAGCCAAAGAGCAGATCGCCTTTGCCGATGTGATCCTGCTCAACAAGATCGATCTGGTGCCGTCGACCGAGGTCGACCGGCTCGAGGCTCGAGTCAAGGCGATCAACGTCATGGCAAAGATCCATCGGACGAGAGATGCGCAGGTGGAGATCAATCGGTTGTTGAACATCGGCGCGTTTGATCTGAGCCGGAAACTGGAAATTGATCCGAATTTTCTGGGCGAAGACGCTCATGAACATGATCCGAGTGTCTTCTCTGTGGCGCTGGTTGAAGAGGGAATGATCGATGAAGGGAAGGTCAACGACTGGTTCCGCGAGGTGCTCTCCACGATGGGAACGAAGATTTACCGGATGAAGGGCATTCTGAACGTCGAAGGACGCGACCAGCGGTTCGTGTTTCAGGGAGTCCACATGTTGTTCGACGGCAAGGCGGACCGAGCCTGGAAGAAGGGGGAAGCCCGCAGCAACCAACTGGTGTTTATCGGAAAAGATCTCGACCGCGCGGCGTTGACGAAAGGATTTCGGTCATGCCTCGTCTAGCCAAGTCGAAGGCGGTCATCACGTTGGGCCCGGCAGGGTATGCCAGGCTCGGCGATTACATCAATCGCGTGGCCTTCTCTGCGGATGGCACCGGGCTGGCGGCTTGTTCCGCATCGGGACAAGTCTCGATTTGGCAGGTGCCTACGGTGCAACCGATCGGCGATCTCAGAGGCCATGACCGGTCGACTCTCACGCTCGCCTGGCATCCGAGCCGCAGCGAGTTGGCAACGGGTGGGCAGGATGGCGTCGTCAGGCTCTGGGGCCTCGATGCAAGCGCGGAGAGAGCCGTGCTTCCCGTGGGAGAGCAGGGTTCGTGGGTCGAACATCTGGCCTGGTCTCCGGACGGGCGCTTTCTGGCGGCATCGGCAGGGAAGAGCCTCCGGATCTGGACTGTGGATGCGGCGAGTAGCTCGCAGCTGGTTGCGGATGTACCGGCGCACAAAACGACTGTGTCGGCGCTGTCCTGGATGCCGAATGGCGGAGGTGTCATTTCCTCCTGCTATGGAGGTGCGTGGCTCTGGAAGGTGGGAACGGACAAACCGGTGCGGCCGTTCCCGTACGACGGCGCGCTACTGTCCATCGCGGTCAATCCGTCCGGGGAGTATCTGGCTTCGGGAAATCTCGACGGCTCAGTGCATTTGTTTCGCACGGACAGCGAGCAGAATTGGCACATGTCCGGTTATCCGATGAAGGTGACCTCGGTCAGGTTCGACCATAACGGGCTCAATCTGTTCACGGCCTCCGGTCCCGCTCTCGTCTCCTGGAACATGAAAAAATTCGAAGGCACCGGCGGGCGCCTGTTCAAAGGACACCTGGGATGGATTCAGGAGATCGCCTGTCATCCCAACCTGTCGCTCGTCGCGACGGTTGGCGAGGACGGCCTCTTATGTATCTGGGAGCCGCAGACCACCAAGCCGATTCTCAGCCAGGAAGTGAACAAGTCGGGCGGGCTGTCCACGGTCGCCTGGAGTCCTCACGGCACATGGCTGGCGACCGGCACGAATGACGGCGTGGTGTCGCTGTTCTCCGTAGAAGGCATCGGAGAACGGTCATGAACCTGTTCGGAGGGCGTCGTACTATCGCTCCGGATCAGGCAGAGCGCATCAAGGCCTGGGCTCGCAGGCTGTGGGCACTGCCCGACGAGACCACCGTGATGGTCACGGAATTGGAGTGCCGTGAGCCGGGATGCCCGCCGATCGAAACCGTCCTCGCGGTGCTCGAAGGGCCGGGAAGGACGACACAATACAAAATCCACAAAGCGGCCGACGAGGTGTCTCAAGCGGATGTCGAGGCGTTGGCGGCCGGAGAGGAGCCGCATCATGCCCACTAAGGCCACGCGAGCCAGAGCCTCAGCTTCTCCGGTCTATGTGATCGCCGGTTTTCTCGGTAGCGGGAAAACGACACTGCTGAAACGGGTGCTGGCTCATGAATTGGAGCGTGGCGTCAAACCGGCCGTGCTGATGAACGAGTTCGGTGAAGTCGATGTGGACGGGGCCGTCCTGCACGCACATCCCCGATCCAACGAGATCGAGGTAGAGTCGCTGCTGAGCGGCTGTCTTTGCTGTGACCTGTCGGGGGCGTTCACCGAGAAGGTCGGCCATCTCTTGAAAAAAACGCAGGGCGCTCCGCTGTTCGTCGAAACGACCGGCTTAGCGGACACGGGCCAGGTGGTGGCCGGCGTTGAGCAGGCCTTGGCCGAGCATTCGGATACGGCCAGGCTGGCTTCGGTGATCGTGATGGTCGACGCGCCGCGATTCCTGAAGCTCGGCGCGTTCTGGCCTGCAGCGAACGACCATCTCAAACGAGCCGATACGGTGATCTTGAATAAGCTCGATCAGATCGACGACCGTCAGGTCGCGCTCGTGGAGGGACGGGTCAGATCGGCCAATCCCGCAGCGCGTATTGTCAGGGCGGTCCATGCGGATGTCCCGATCAATCGACTGTTAGAAGTGCGGGCAGAGAGGCGCAGGGCGAAGATTGTCACCGGTCCGTTCAAGGATTCTACCGCGGGGTACCGGAGCGGCAGCTTCAAAATCCTGCGGCCGTTCGAGCCGGATCGGCTGGGGCGCTGGTTGAGGCGATATCAACGCTCCGTGGTGCGGCTGAAGGGATACGCCAGAGTTCAGGGGCGTCAAGGGATGCAGGAGGTGCAGTGGGTAACGGGCGCTTTGTCCATTGCGCCGTACCAGGGTGCGAAGCAGTCGCAAGCGAGGATTGTGGTGATCGGCCGGCGGGTGGCCTGGCATCGGTTTCTGGAAGGGCTTGAACAGTGTCTCGTGCAGCCGGAGCGGGACACCACTGGTCGGCGTCGGGTCGGGAAGAAGGTTCCGTGATGAGGGGGTGTGATCATGATGACAACGGTAGGCAAGGGGCACACCTTGATTGATGATCCGGTTGCGCGCCGGCTGGTCAAGGACGCGCACAGTCGTATGTACAAATGGCCCGCCTCCTTCGCCGGCTATCGGGCGAACATGACGCTGAACGAGGACGGGCGGATTTGGGCCGGGAGCGTACGGCTCGTGCCCAGGAAAGACACTACCGTCGAGTTGGCCGGTGCCGACCCGTCGCTGCAAGAGTGGGTACGTGAGCGGTTGTGGACCCAGGGGATGCACCTGGCCTCTGCCTCCTTCGAGGAAGGCGACGGGAAATATGTGTTGTCCTTCGACCCAGACGACGATCCCGCCGTTCCGCATCCGCGCGGGCGGCGCGTCTTGCTCACCGGTGGGCGACTCGAATCGTGGTACCGAATCAAGGATCATCGTTATACCCAGATTGGTCGTCTCACCCCCATGACCGAGCGTCGCGTGAACACGATCGAACGATACGATCAGGCGCCGGATGGTCGGCAGTATTCCTCGCACTACGTCATGACGTATTTCACGCTGGATGGCCAATCGGTCGTGGGAATGGAGAGTTACGTGAACGAGTATCTGGATATAGACGGTATGTGGTTGCCGCTGCGCCGTTGCGTGTCGTTCGGAGAAAGCGGGACGGTCAAGACGCGGGTGATCGAACTCTCACAGCATGAGGTGTGGTGATGGATGACAGTCAGATAGACGGGGCTCGCCTGATACCGGAGCGGCCGGAGTTGCGGGCAGGGGAAC